>CALZFR010000140.1 GCA_945648485.1 uncultured Eubacterium sp.
AAAATGCTGAATATCTTACAATGATTAGTTTATAATATGGATAGTAACCAAAATCTGATATATACGCTTGTAAATATCATTACGAAGATTAGTATTATCGCGTGATTATGACAGCTTTTGAGATTGTCTCAATATTCATAGGGATTCTAACACTGTTAGTAACCTTTGGCAGCTTAATAGTTGCGTTTCTTGCCTTTCTCACCAGAGATAGGATTCACAAGAAATAAAAAATGCCTATCCTGTCTGACCCAGGATAGGCGGTGTCTATAAAGGCACAAAAACCATCTGGGAGCATCCACTTTGGAGTGGGTACTCTTCCTTTGTTCTGATAATTACAATTCATGAAAATGATATACCCAAAATAAATATGCAAAGAAGTCTTATGATTTGGGAAACCATTTCTTGTTAAGTGGTTTACAGCCCAGGTTGTAAGGCTTTTATTTTTGATTATTCTGCAAGTAAATGTACTAGTATGAGGATTGCGTATATTGTATTTCCTCCAAGATATATGCATCTGCAGGAAAGAAATTCTATTGTGTTTCCATAATGAAAGATATAGAATTAATTTGTAATGGGGAGCAATCTATTAATAAAATGTACAGAAAAGAGGATTAACATGAATTACCTGGAACAGCAGACTGAACAGTTATTAGAACAGCGTACAGAAAAGTTTATTAAGGACAGCCTGTTTTCTGATGAAGTTCTGGATATGATATCAGAGAATATGCGTCCTATTGATACACTTATGTCTTATTATAAGTGTGCATCAATGGAGGTTGAGACGAAATTCAAGGTGCTTAATGAGCAGTTTTCTCTAAAGTATGACTGCAACCCTATTGAATCAATCAAGACAAGAATTAAGTCCATGGACAGCATATTAAAGAAAATCAGACGTAAGAATATACCTCTTTCTTTTGAGGCCATTGAGAATGAAATCAGGGATATAGCCGGTGTAAGGGTAATATGCTCATTTATTGAGGATATATACATGCTGGCAGACTGCTTCCTTGCACAGGATGACATAACGCTGATTGAGATAAAGGATTATATCAAGAATCCTAAGCCAAGTGGGTACAGAAGTCTTCATCTGATTGTTGAAGTGCCTATATTTCTTCATAACGAAAAAAGACCAATGAAGGTGGAAGTCCAGATAAGGACACTTGCCATGGATTTGTGGGCAAGCCAGGAGCATAAGCTAAGATATAAGAAGAATATTCCGGAGGATGAGCAGGAAAATATATCAGCAGAGCTGGCAGATTGTGCTGAAATAATAGCTTCCATCGACAGAAGAATGGAGAATCTGCGCACAAGAATGAAATCCTCTGAATATATGGAAAAGGCAAAGAAATCAAGCAAAAATATTGGTGACCTTATAAGAAATGGTCTTAAAAATACAATAGGTGTTAATAAATATTAATTTTTTATAATTAATTGCTTAGTTCAATTGACTTAAAAAGCAGTGTTTGTTATATATTATGGCAGCAGATGTAAATGAGGTTTTGTATGTACGGATATGTAATTGCCAATAAGCCGGAACTTAAATTCCGGGAATTTGATGTGTACAGAGCATATTATTGTGGTCTGTGTGACACTCTGGGCAGTGAACACGGGCTTATATCCAGAATGACCTTAAGCTATGATTTTACATTTCTTGTAATGCTTCTTACAGGTCTGTATGAGCCTGAACTTATGGTGTGTGAGAAAAGATGCATGGTTCATCCTGTGAAGAAGCATGGGTTCCGTAAAAGTGAGATAACAGATTATGTGGCTGATATGAATCTTCTTATGGCTTATTACAAATGTGAAGATGACTGGAAGGACGACAGAAAGCTGGCTGCAAGGGCAGAGGCGGCATATTTTAAGGGAAAGACGAAGGGAATTGCTGAAAAATATCCTGAAAAAGCCCGGATTATAAGTGAGGAGCTTACAAGGCTTTCGCAGCTTGAAGGAGCAGGAGAGAACAATATTGATACGGTTTCTGCATGTTTTGGACGGATTCTGGGAAAGATAACAGCCATGAAGAAGGATGAGTGGGAAGATACACTGTATAATCTTGGGTTTTTCCTGGGAAAATTCATATATATACTTGATGCATATGACGATCTGGATGAAGATATTAAAAATAAACGTTTCAATGTGCTTAAAGGATATTGTGACAAAGAAGGTTTCGAGGATATGATTCTTGAAATTCTAAACAGTGTTATGGCACAGTGTGCCAGACAGTTTGAATTCCTGCCTATAATACAGGATGCAGAGATACTTAAGAATATAATATACTCTGGTGTCTGGACCAGATATGAACAGGCGAAAAAGCGCCGGATGGAGGTTAAGAAGTGACAGATCCCTATAGTGTGTTAGGAGTGCCAAGGAGTGCATCTGACGAGGAGATAAAAAAAGCATATAGAACACTTAGCCGTAAGTATCATCCGGATGCTAATATTAACAATCCTAACAAGGACAGAGCTGAAGAGATGTTTAAACAGGTTCAGCAGGCATACAGCCAGATAATGAAGGAGAGAGAAGTCGGTTCAGGATATGGTGCCTATGGCAACCAGAGCTACGGAAGCGGATACGGCAGTGGATATGGAGGAGCAGGCGGTTTTGGTGGTTCTTCCAGTGGTTATGGCTATGATGGAGACAGACAGAGTGGACAGCAGGGTAATCCGTATGGTGATTATGGTACTTTCTGGGGTTTTGGTCCATTTGGATTTGGATACAGTACCGGAGGCAGTGGTGGATATGCCGGAAGGGAAGAACCATTTGGTGATGATGAGACAAGCAGATACTTGAAGGCTGCTTATAACTATATTAGGAGCGGTTCATACCAGGAGGCATTGAATCTGTTAAACAGCATGCAGGACAGGGATGCCAGATGGTATTACTACAGTGCCCAGGCTAATTCTGCTGTGGGAAACACAGCCACAGCCCTGGAGCATGCAAAGCATGCAGTTGAATTAAATCCGGATAATCAGGTGTACCAGATGCTTTATAATCAGCTCCGGAGCGGTGGCCAGTGGTATTCAGACAGAGGAACTGCCTATGGCAGAGCCAGCGCAGGAAGTGGTGATTTGTGTATTAAGCTGTGCATGCTTAATGCCTGCTGCAATCTGGCATGTGGCGGCGGATTCTACTGTTGTTAAATGAATTCTGTACAGGTTTTGCTGTTGTCATTTCTGGGATGTGTCATGCTGTTGACTGACTGCCCAGTCTTCAATTCTGTCAAATAGAATATCAAACTGGATTGGACCAGTTTCAAGAATGAATGTATTGAACTCTTTGGTGTTGAAATTATCGCCAAGGAGTTCTTCTGCTTTCTGCTTAAGCTCCATAATTCCAATATATCCCAGGACATACCGGCAGTAATTTCCAGGTTCGCTGACCATGGCAGTATACATGTCAAGGGCAGTTTCCTTTCCGCCAAAGCCATAGCCTGATATATATTTTAACACATCATCAGGTGTCCAGCCATAGTAGCTTACACCCATATCCACGCTGGCGTATATCATAAGAATAAGGGCATAATTAAGTCCATTAAGTCTATTCAGGTATTCATCACCAGTGTCTGCATAATTATAGGAGTCAATTTCGGTGTATGTTGCCCAGCCCTCAATATATCCGGTTGGAGAAAGGATGTAGCGAAGTGGATTGGGATTAGTGGAAGCAAAATATGTGTGCTGGTACATATGTCCGGGAAATCCTTCATGTGCCAGAGTGGCATATAATCTGTCAGTTTCTGAATCAGGATTGATGTAGATGGAATTGTCTTTTATGTTGTCAATCTGTGGCGTGAAATACATGGCAGGACTGGTAAATTCAGATAGAGATTTATCTACAAAACATACATTGTAATCGATGTCCGTCCCTTCAGGATAGTCTTTTTTACTCATTTCCTTCAGCTGTGCCAGAATATCTTCATTGGACAGCTTCTGAAATTCAAATGTACTGATTTTCCTGTAGGATTCAGGATGGGCAGCAGCTATATTACGGATTTCATTACATGTTCTTATAATGTATTCATTAATGAGGCTGTTAAAATCTTCAACAGACTTGTTCCATCCTACATTTGATTTAAGATAATACTCATAGAAACGTCTTCCCTCAGGAGAGTTGCCGATTCCACCGGAATACTGGCAGGAACCCTTAAGGGAAGTAATGCCCTCAATAAGAATTTCATATCCTTTTGCAACATGGTCTGAGAGGATTTCTTTGTTCTTCTCAATATAACTGATTTCCTTTGATTTATCCTGAAGATTCAGCGCTTTAATCCGGTTTTCAAATGTCGTGACCAGAAATCCGTCATCTATATTTTCAAGAAATGAGCTGCACTGGTGGATTATTTCGTCAGCAATTGTGTCTTCCATAAATATACCTGCCTGGGCACGCAGCTTTTCAAATTCAATAATATTGGCAAAATACTCATCTGTATCCTTAAGTATGCATAAGTATTCCTCCACGTCCTTTTCTTCACGGATAGGATATTCAGAAAATATTAATGGGAGTTGCAGCTGGCTGCCTATGTTTATGGACAGAGAAGTGTCATAGAGGCAGACATCGCTGTATTCAAGCTCTGTTTCAAGATACATTTTAAGTTCATCATAGGTTAACTGATTTTTGTAGGAAAGCTGTTCTTCTGAAAAAGCTTTAAGTCTTGTGAGGGAATCTGTTATATGTGTTGTATCTCCAATACCGTCAATATCATATCCGCCAATTGTCAGGGGATAATCAGTAATTCCGTAATTTTCAGGATGTTCAAGATAAATGTGGGTGGAAAG
>CALZFR010000141.1 GCA_945648485.1 uncultured Eubacterium sp.
ACTCTGAAAACAGTGGAGTTGAAAGATATCTGTCTCCTGAATCAGGAAGGATTACAACAATATTCTTTCCTGCATTCTCTGGTCTTTCTGCTAAGATAGCCGCAGCTTTTAATGCTGCACCAGAAGAAATACCTACAAGAATACCCTCACTTACTGCAAAAAGCTTTCCTTCCTTGAAAGCATCATCGTTCTCGATTGTGATTACCTCATCATACACTTTAGTATTAAGTACATCTGGAACGAATCCTGCACCAATGCCCTGAATCTTATGGGCTCCAGGTGTACCCTTTGATAATACAGGGCTTGAGGCTGGCTCAACAGCAACAACCTTAACATCTGGATTCTGTGACTTAAGATATTCTCCTACACCTGTCACAGTACCACCTGTACCAACACCGGCTACGAATATATCAACCTTTCCATCTGTCTGCTCCCATATCTCAGGACCAGTTGTTGCCTTATGTACTGCTGGGTTTGCAGGGTTGACAAACTGTCCAAGAATAATTGAACCAGGAATTGAATCCCTTAACTCTTCTGCTTTGGCAATGGCACCCTTCATACCTTTAGCGCCCTCAGTAAGAACAATCTCAGCACCATAAGCCTTTAACAGATTACGTCTCTCCACACTCATAGTCTCTGGAAGGGTAAGAATTGCCTTATATCCCTTAGTTGCTGCTACTGCAGCAAGACCAATACCTGTGTTGCCGGAAGTTGGCTCAATAATTGTTGCACCAGGCTTAAGCTTTCCTGACTTCTCCGCATCCTCAATCATAGAAAGTGCAACTCTGTCCTTTACAGAGCCTGCCGGATTAAGATACTCAAGCTTTGCAAGGATTGTAGCTTTAGTCGCCCCTGCTGCCTCAGCGTATCTGTCCGCTTTAAGAAGTGGTGTATTTCCAATTAATTCCAATGCATTCTTAACAATCTTTCCCATAAATATATCCTCCATTCCATATTAAAGCGGCTTAATTACTATTATTATTTCCCATGAAGTGCTCCGCTTTATTATCTCCTACTTGTCTAGTAGGTTTTATATGAATTGATTATATCATGAAATATTATAATGTCAACACATATTTTAATTTCTGTTAATCCAGAACGCTGTCCTTATATCTTCCTATCTCTTCAAGATATTTCTGTCCCAGAGGACTTATAACAACGTCCTTTCTCTTAATATATCCTATTGTCATCTTCTCATTACTGTCAAGCTTTACAGCACAGTATTCATCACCGTTAAGTCCCTCACATATAATCCCTGAACACAGGGTGTATCCGTTAAGTCCAACCATAAGATTCAAAAGGGTAGCCCGGTCATTAGCCTTAATCAGTCTCTTATATTCATATGTACTCAGAACCTCTTCTGCGTAGTAGAAGGAATTATTAATACCCTGTTCAAATGACAGACATGGATACTCCTCCAGCTCCTCTATTCTTATTATGTCCTTCCCTGCCAGAGGGTGTCCTTTACGCATATATACATATATTCCGCATTCCATCAACGGAGTAAATTCCAGCCCATATTCTGCAAACAGCTTATCCAGGACACGCCGGTTAAAATCATTTACATAGAGTATTCCAATCTCGCTTCTGAAATCCCTCACATCCTCAATAACCTCATAGGTTTTCTCCTCACGGACTGCAAACTCATATTCATCCATTCCGAACTGCTTGACCATCTCAATAAATGCATTAACAGCAAATGTGTAATGCTGCATGGATACAGAGAATTTCTTCTTGACTTCGGACTTGTCGATATACTTAGTTTCCATAAGCTCATACTGTTCCACAACCTGTCTTGCGTAGCCTAAGAATTCCTCTCCTTGTGGAGTTAAGGAAATTCCCCTGTTAGTCCTTCTGAAAATCTGCACTCCGGTCTCTGTCTCCAAATCCTTAATAGATGAGGACAGGCTGGGCTGTGATATAAAAAGTTCTTTCGCAGCCTCATTCATAGAGCCACATTCAGCCACTGTTATGGCGTATTTTAATTGTGTAAGAGTCATATTCTTACATCCTCCTTGCAAAATCTGTATAAAAAATGTATTATCTGAAAGCGTATACACAATATTAACAAATAAACACTTAGAAATGAGGATTACAATGAACCTGGCATCAAGAGCAAAAATATCATATATACTTTCCCACGGATTATTCTGGTGCACCTACTGCATCTCCTGGAGCTATACCGCCTGTTTTCTTACAAGCAAAGGTTACAACAGCTTTACAGTGGGGCTTGTAACCGGTCTTGGAGCAATTACCTCCGTAATCCTGCAGCCAGTAACAGCAGCACTTGCAGGAAAGATTCCATTTTTAACTGATAAGCGTAATGCAATAATCCTGAAAATAATCTCCCTTGTTACAGCCGTTCTTATAATGGCTGGTTTCCCAGGCAGTTTATCAATAGCAGTTTTATTTACTGTTCTGACCGCCATTGATGCATCAATTCCTTCAATATTAAGTACACTGGCAACCAGCTATATCAACTCAGGCAGATACTTAAATTATGGTGCAGCCAGAGGCTGTGGTTCTCTAACCTACTCTGTATTCTCCCTGGCTCTTGGAATTATGGTAAGCCATGCAGGAACTGATATATTAATGATTCTGTATATATTTTTTGGAGTACTGTGTATCCTGGCTATTGCAGCATTTCCTGCAAACGTAAGCGAAACTGACAATAATTCAGTAAGCGATAATCCAGTCAATCCATCCGGCAGCCGGGAACGCACTGGATTCTTTGCAAGATATCCGTATCTTTACAGTTTCTTTGCAGCCTCCATTCTATTATATATCGGTCACAATATATATAACATATTCTTAATTAACATAGTAAACAGAGCTGGAGGCGACAGCGTAAACTTAGGAACTGCCCTTGCCATATCTGCCTGCGTAGAGCTTCCTGTCATGGCATACTTCGTAAGGCTTGAAAATAAAATCCCAGTTGAGAAGCTTATGATAATAAGCAGCATTATATTCACCCTGAAGGCTTTCTCTGCCATATTTGCCACATCAGTTCCCGCTGTTTATGTAGTATCATTTATGCAGATAGGAGCATTTGCCATATTCACACCTGGTTCAGTATATTTCATCTGCAAACACCTCAGCCCTTCTGATAATAGTCTGGGACAGGCACTGCTTGGCTCCTGCACTCTGGGACTTGGGGGAACACTGGGAAATATACTGGGCGGCTTTATTATCGACAGGACAGGAATAACTGCTGCCCTTGTTGTGGCTGCTATTCTAAGTGCATTTGGGGCAATATTAATAGCTGCATCCATGAAAACATGCATGCAGCCACATAAAACGACTTGATATATTAAGACCTGTAATCTCCATTAATCTTCACATAATCGTATGTCAGGTCGCAGCCCCAGGCCTTTGCCTCTGCGCTGCCCTGCTTCAGGTCAATATTTATCATAATCTCATCCTCTGCCAGTATCTTAGCAGCCTCTTCCTCTGAGAACTCAACGCCGGAGCCATTCTCGCATACCTTGATTGAACCGGCAGATGAAGCCATCCACACATCAACCTTGTCAATATCGAAATCCGCCTCTGCATAACCTATTGCACACAGGATTCTTCCCCAGTTTGCATCCTCACCAAATATGGCACATTTCAGAAGAGGTGAACGGATAACTGATTTTGCCACAATAATGGCAGTATCCTGGTCAGGGCTTCCCTTACAGCTGCACTCGATAAGCTTAGTTGCACCTTCACCATCTGCTGCCAGCATCCTTGTCATGTTCATCATTACAATATACAGAGCCTGTCTGAATGTATCATAATCAGCTCCCTCTCCGGTAATCTCCTTATTTCCAGCCAGTCCGTTAGCCATGACTGTAGCTGTATCGTTAGTAGAAGTATCACCATCAATGCTTAAACAATTGTATGTAACCTTAACCACATCGCTTAATGCCTTCTGAATCATAGCAGAAGAGACAGATACATCTGATGTAATAAAATTAAGGGTAGTAGCCATGTTTGGATGAATCATGCCACTTCCCTTTGCCATGCCTCCCAGACGGCACACCTTGCCATCTATCTGAAATTCAACTGCAACCTGCTTGTAAGTAGTATCAGTAGTCATAATGGCATAGGTAGCCCTGTCATTGCCATCGCTGGAAAGTCCCTCTACAAGAGGTTTCATATATTTCTTAAATGGCTCAATAGACAGTCTCTGCCCAATAACGCCTGTGGAACCTACAATAACTTCACATGGTCTGATTCCCAGTTCCTCAGCAGCAAGCTTTGATGCCTCCTCAGCAATATCTTCTCCATCAAAGTTGCATGTGTTTGCATTCTTGGAATTGACAAGCACTGCTCTTGCCACGCCGCCACTTTCCTCAAGGTGTCTTTTCGTAACAATTACAGGAGCTCCTTTTACCTTATTCTGTGTATACACTCCTGCTGCGTTACATGGAGTCTCTGAAAAAACCATTCCCAAATCATTCTTGTTCTTATCAGGATTAATTCCACAATTAAGTCCGTTGGCAACAAATCCTTTAGCAGCGCACACACCGCCGTCCACATACTTAAAGCCATCAAATTCTGTCATATTCATGGCAAATTCCTCCTAAAATGTATAATATCCATTGAAATTGGGTCTATTATAGCAAAATTAAATCCACTATGCTATAATTTATTGATATATTTCTGACACTGCCACCGGAACTTTCTGTAATCAGTGTCTGTCCTTTACCAGATCATA
>CALZFR010000142.1 GCA_945648485.1 uncultured Eubacterium sp.
TTGTACCTCTCATATAAGAATCTTATGCCATAATCCATAACTTCCGGTGTTACAGGCCAGCCAAGAGATGTTCTTGGGAATCCTGTTTTTCTTGGAACAACACCATCTTTGGAAACCTGGTGACCATTATACACGTTAACTCCAAGAAAATCTACAGGCTGACATATAATGTTAATGTCCGATTCTTTAACAAAATCAAGCTCCTCATAGGAAGAGAATGGCTGTAATTCAGGTGCACTCTTGAAATAACCGGATTTGATGTCAGGATATCTGCCAAGACACGCCATGTCGCAGAAAATATGGTGGCTGAAAGTCCAGTTTTTTCCTTCGGCCATAAATGTAGCATTTTTTGCTGCATCTATATCTTCTTTTGACTCTGTCTTGGGGTAGCACAGGTTTCCTGTACTTGAAAATCCTGTAATTACATCTGCTGATACACTTCTGATGCGTTCTACGGCAAGGCCGTGAGCCAGGGCCAGATTGTGAATAACATTCAACACATCCTTGGCGTTAAGCTTATGGCCTGGTGCATGTAATCCAAGCCAGTATCCAAGACCGGAAATTATCTGTGGTTCGTTAATTGTTGCAATGCATTTTACTTTGCCTGAGAAATGCCTGCATATGAATTCTGCATAATCTGCAAAGTGATAGGCAGTTTCTCTGTTAAGCCAGCCGCCTTTCTGCTCCAGTGCATCGGGAAGATCCCAGTGATAGAGAGTAATGTAAGGCTCAATGCCGTATTCTGTACAGCAATCTACAATATTATTGTAGAACTCCAGACCTTTTTCGTTGTAGGAATGGGTGCTGTCGCATATTCCCTCTGGAAATATTCTTGGCCATGATATGGAAAACCGGTAAGCCTTGATTCCCAGCTCATGCATCAGTTTAATGTCATCCCTGAAACGGTGATAGTGGTCACAGGCTGTGTTACCATTTTCGTTGTTAGCTGTATTGCCAGGAACGTTGGAAAAGGTGTCCCATATTGACAATCCTTTTCCATCTTCCTTATATGCTCCTTCTATCTGATATGCACTGGTGGCTGTGCCCCATATGAAATTTTTATCAAACATTATTTCACCTGCCTTGATAATTATATTTTCGCAACTACATTTACTTCTTTAATATTCTCATCGTAAGGAATGATATTGCCTTCAATGACATTGCCATTAACAAGCAGTGATGACACACGTCTGTGACTGCCAGAATTTTCAATGGTAATGTTATATGTGGCACCCCGGAACTTTCTTACGATATTTACTTTATCCATATCGTCAGAGAGACATGGGTCAACTACCAGACCATCAAAGTCAGCACGTACACCTAAAATGTACTGTGAAATACTTGTGAATGTCCAGGCAGCCGTTCCTGTAAGCCAGCTGTTCTTGGCCTCTCCATGGCGGACTGCATCTTTACCGGCAATCATCTGGGAATATACGTATGGTTCAGTTCTGTGGATTTCACTTATATCCTCAAGGTATGCAGGACAAATCTTCTTATATGTGGACATTGCCCTGTTTCCATCTCCAACAACTGTTTCAGCTATAGAAATCCATGGGTTGTTGTGACAGAATATACCGGCATTCTCCTTGTATCCTGGTGGATATGATGAAACCTCGCCAAGCTCAAGATGATATGACTTATATGCAGGCTGGAGAATCATAATACCATACTTGGTATCAAGAATCTTCTCCACAGAATCCATTGCTTTCTGTGCAAGACCTTCTTTAACGCCAATTCCTGCCATAACACAGAATCCCTGTGGTTCAATATAAATCTGTCCTTCGTCACATTCCTTAGAACCAACTTTGTTGCTGTTAGAATCATATGCTCTTAAGAACCATTCTCCATCCCAGCCTGAATCAAGAACTGCCTGATACATCTGGTCTACAAGGTCATTAACCTGTTTTTCTTCCTCGGTAAGACCAAGAATATGGCAGATCTGTGCATATTCCTTACCATATTTGACATACATTCCTGCAATAAATACTGACTCAGCAACAGGACCTTCAGATGGACCCGTTGTCTGGAAAGATTCACCGGGAACAGATGAGAAGCAGTTAAGGTTGAGACAGTCATTCCAGTCAGCTCTTCCAATAAGCGGAAGTTTGTGAGGACCCAGATGGGTGGTTGTATAATTAAATGAACGCCTTAAATGTTCCATAAGCGGTTTTGCTTTTGAGGTGTCACAGTCAAAGGCAACCTGCTCATCAAGAATGCTGTAGTCATTAGTTTCTTTGAGATAAGCTGCTGTTCCGGCGATGAGCCACAGAGGATCATCGTTAAAGCCTGAACCAATATCAGAATTACCCTGCTTGGTAAGAGGCTGGTACTGGTGGTAAGCACTTCCGTCTTCAAACTGTGTTGCTGCAATATCAAGAATTCTCTGTCTTGCAGAATCTGGAATAAGATGAACAAAACCAAGAAGATCCTGACATGAATCTCTGAATCCCATTCCACGGCCTGTTCCTGATTCATAGTAGGAAGCAGAACGTGACATGTTAAATGTAACCATACACTGGTACTGGTTCCATATATTGACCATACGGTTAAGCTTCTCATCCTTGGAATCAACTGTGTAAGAAGAGAGAAGATTGTTCCAGTAGTCCTTAAGCTTAGCAAGTGCAGCATCGAATTTAGCTTCTGTATCATAACGTGATATAAGTGCTAAAGCTGGATTCTTATTAATGATTCCGAAGGATTCCCATTTGTCTTCGTATGAATTTTCAATATAAGCAATAGTATAGATTAATGATTTTTCTTCGCCAGGTTTAAGTGTTATATCCACCTTAAATGACCCGATTGGAGACCATCCGCTGGCTACAGAATTGTATGCTGTACCTTCCTTAACTGCCTTAGGCATAGCAGGGCTTCCGTAGGTGCCAATAAAGCTTTCTCTGCTTGAATCAAAACCGGAAACAGTACTGTTGACTGAATGGACAGCATAATGATTACGGCGTTCACGGTACTCGGTTTTATGGTAGATTGCTGAGTAAGAAGAATCATTAGTTGATTTGTTAACTGCAATTTCAACTTCGCCAGTGCTGAAATTTCTCTGGAAATTATTGCAGTCATCTACTGCATTCCAGAGGCAGAATTCAATATATGAGTACACTGAAATAGTTTTCTCTGTATTACCTGTGTTTCTGACAGTGAGCTTGTTAAGTTCACAGTTGTCACCAATTGGAACAAGATATGTTGATGTGGCTTCAATGTCATTCTTAGCAGAAGATATGACTGTGTATCCAAGACCATGTCTGCAGGTGTAGTTGTCTACAGGTGTCTGGGTTGGCTGCCATCCTGGATTCCATATGGTGTCTTTGTCCTTAATATAGATATAATGTCCGTTATTATCTAATGGTGAGTTATTGTAACGGTATCTTGTTAATCTTAAAAGCTTGGCATCCTTATAAAAACAGTAACCGCCGCCAGTGTTGCTCTTAAGGCTGAAGAAATTCTCACATCCAAGATAGTTTATCCATGGAAGAGGAGTTTCAGGGGTTGTGATGACATATTCTTTAGCAGCATCATCGAAATGACCAAAATTCATATTATCCCTCCAACTTACATATTATTGTTTAATATAGACGACTTATGATAGACCAGGCATATTATATAAGGCATCAGATTAATTTACAGAAAACGATTAAGTATATAAATGCTAATGACTATTTATAAAATAGTATATTTTAAGGATGAAATTAAATCAACGAAATGTTTGATGAAAAATACAATTTAGTAAAAATGCACAAAAGAAATGAGAAAATTATAGTTAAAATGGGTAAAATTAGAAAATGACTTGCATTTTTCCAAATGATGATGTATATTAAAGCTACGAAAACGATTAAGTAAGACGAAAGGGATGATGCCATGGTATCTATGAAAGACGTTGCTGCGAAATGTGGAGTATCAGTGGCTTCTGTCAGCAAGGCACTTAATGGCCATAGTGATATCAGCGAGGAGACAAGAGAGCGAGTCAGAAGAGTAGCTGATGAACTGGGATATCATCCTAATTCGATTGCCAGAGCATTAAAGACCAACAGATCTTATAACATTGGCGTGTTAATGAATGATGGTTTTGCTCATGAATACTACGCGGAGGTTCTTGAGAGCTTCAAGAATGAGGCGGAATCAAAGGGATATGACATAACGTTTATTAATAGACACAATAAAAAGATGTCAATTCTGGAGTACTGCATCTACAGAAGATTCGACGGAGTGCTTCTTGCGTGTGGAGAGAATTTCAATGATCCAGAAATTTTCGAACTGGTTAACGGTAAGATACCGGTTGTGACCATTGATTTCATTTTTAATGGAAGAACAGCGGTCAAGTCTAATAATGTAAAGGGGATGAGTGAGTTAGTAAGATATGCTTACAGCAGGGGACACAGAAAGATAGCCTACATCTATGGTAATCCTGATTCAGAAGTTACCAGGGAAAGGCTTGCTTCCTTCTATAAGACAATGGAGGATTGTGGACTGGATGTTCCTTCGGAATATGTTAAGCCGTCTGTTTATCTTGATTCAGAAAGGGCGGAGAAACTTACATATGAATTGCTTAAGATAAAAGTTCCACCAACGTGTATTTTATATCCAGATGATTTGTCTGTGGTGGGCGGAAGGAATGCAGTTAAGTCTTTAAAGTTAAAGACGCCAAAGGATGTCTCTGTGGCGGG
>CALZFR010000143.1 GCA_945648485.1 uncultured Eubacterium sp.
GTTAATTTACTTTAATAATAATGTTAAAGATGATATAATTTTACTTATGATATTAAGTGTGAGGATATATTTAATATGAACTATAGTGCTAAGAGAATTAATATTAAAAAGCTTTTAACAATACTGGCAGCACTTTTTGCCATTGTAGTAACTGTTGTGGCAGGCTCTTATGTGGTTGTAGGTGAACTGAGAAAACAGCTTCGACAGAATCTGGAGGATGTGGCAAACCAGAATGCAGTGGCACTGTATAACAGGATTCATTCTAATCATCTTCTTCTTGAGGGGATGTCTGAGAATATGCATGGTGTTACTACTGAGACAGTTGAAGAAACATTACAGTCTTTCGCAGTGTTTATTGATGATTACGAATTGAAGCGTTTTGCTTTCTGTTTTCCGGATGGAACCTGTTATTCAACAGATGGCGGGGTAGCTGACCTGTCTTTCCGTGAGTTTTTTAAAAGGGGTATGGAAGGTAAGGGAACCATAAGTGGAGTTCTAAGTGATGCCCTGGAAGAAAGCCACGGATTAGTCAATGTTATGACAATTCCTATATTTGATGATAATGGGAATGTGGAAGGTGTATTAGGACTTACATATAATACACAGACCTTTAATGATGCCCTTCAGATTGACTGCTTTGACGGACAGGGTTACAGCTGTGCAATCAATGAAGATGGCCAGATTATGGTTGCTATGGGAAGTAATATACTTCAGCTTTCAAAGAATATATTTTCAGATGTGCTTGGAATAGACCAGAGAAATCAGGAAACAATATCAAGATTACAGAAGCAGATGAGTGAGAATGTATCAGGAGGAGGGCAGTTATTTCGCTCAGAGGGAACGTATTATTACTGTACTCCTGTGGAACTGATGGATGGGGATGTTACCTGGTATATGCTCACTATTATACCGGCAGATGTCTTTGAGAACAGGGCTGATCCAATTCAGACAAGCCTCTATGTGATGATTGCAATGGTAGCTTTATTTATTATCATAGGTGCGGCACTTCTTATAATATTGTCAAGAGAGCAGCAGATGATGATGTTGAGATTTGCATATGAAGACCATATAACAAAAGGTGATAATTATGCCAAATTCTGCATCAATATGGAAAAGAGGAAGAAGAGACTGGGATATCTGGTTGCCATGGATATTACTAATTTTGGCAATATCAACATTGCAGCAGGAAAGAACGCAGGAGATGCCTTAATATGTGATATATGGCAGATGTTAGTCTCTGGGCTGCAGGAGGATGAATTTGCTGCCCATGTAAGAGATGATATATACATAATGTTTCTCTTGGCATCTGATGATGACAGCCTGCTTGAGAGATTAAAGCATATATCAGACAGGATTAATAGACGTGCAAAGCAGATTCAGGTTAAGGGTATCCATGCAAGATATGGTATATATCACATGAATGAATCCGATGAATTACAGGATGCTTACGGCAAAGCCCGCATGGCAAGAGAACATGCAAAGATACATAAGGAACAGCGTTATGCCTTCTATGATGAAATAGATCATGAAAGAATACAGCAGGACGAGCAGTTAGAGGAAAGATTTGAGGAGTCACTGAAAGCAGGTGATTTTGAAGTCTGGTACCAGCCAAAGTACAGCGCAGCTTCTGGGGAAATAGTAGGAAGTGAAGCTCTGGTACGCTGGAGGGATAAGGATGGAAGCATGATATCTCCGGGCAGATTTATTCCTCTCTTTGAACAGAACGGAATGATAGCTAAGCTGGATGAATATATGTTCCGTGCTGTTACAAGACAGCAGGCAAAGTGGAAGGATGAGGGACGAAAAATATATCCTGTATCCATTAATCTTAGCCGTGCATCTCTTTATTATGCTGATGTTTTTGAGCGGTATCAGTCAATATTAAAGGAAAGTGGAATTGAACCGGAGTACATTCAGCTGGAAGTAACAGAGAGTGCAATGGAGGGAAAGAAAGACATACGTGTATTACTTGAACAATTCCGTAATATGGGAATACAGATTCTTATGGATGATTTCGGAACAGGATATTCTTCTCTTGCAACATTGAATATGAGATGCTTTGATACCATTAAGCTTGATAAAAGCCTTATAGACCATATTGGTGACAAGAATGGTGAGACACTTCTGTGCTATATCATTGATATGGGACATCAGCTGGAACTCCATATTACTGCTGAGGGTGTTGAGAATCCTAAACAGCTGGAATTCCTGAAGCAGAATAAGTGTGATGATATACAGGGATTCCTGTTTGCAAGACCAATGCCGTTCGACCAGTTTGAGAAGTTATTGGCAGAGTGATGTTGTGCAGCAGAATATCTGGTTGCTATTGTAAGAAAAAATCGGAGTATAAATTACTTATAATTTGGCTGAATTTGGATATAATAATAAAGCATTATCATACTGTTATAAAATGACAGGTATGGTAATGCTTTTTTTGTGCAAAATATACAAAAAAATTGCGAATGTTTGTGATTGATTATGATTGATTATGATTGAATATGGAGGTATTATAGTTATATCAAAAAGGTTACGTGACCAGAAAGGAGATATGATGATATATACAGTCACTTTTAATCCATCACTTGATTATATTGTGTCTGTTGATGATTTTCAGCTTGGAATGACCAATAGAACAGCCTCAGAGATGATAACGCCTGGCGGAAAGGGAATTAATGTATCAATACTTCTTAATAATCTCGGTATTAAGAATACAGCACTGGGATACATTGCAGGATTCACAGGAAGCTATATTGAGGAAAGTGTTGCAGGTATTGGAATTAATGCTGATTTCATAAGAATAAGAGACGGATTATCAAGAATTAATCTAAAGATTAAGAATATTGATGGAACAGAGATTAATGGCATGGGACCGGTTATATCTCAGGAAAAGGTTGAAGAACTAATGGAGAGGATTGATGGTTTAACAACAGAAGATGTTCTTGTACTTGCAGGAAGTATTCCTTCAAGCATGTCGGATGATATATATCAGACAATTATGAGAAGACTTAAGGGAAGAGATGTTCTTATAGCTGTTGATGCAACAAGTTCACTTCTTCTTAATGTTTTGGAATATCATCCATTTGTAATTAAACCTAATCATCATGAATTAGGTGAGATATTCGGGGTAAAGCTTACTGAAAGACATCAGGTTGTAGAGTATGCAAAAGCACTTCAGAATAAGGGTGCAAGGAATGTTCTGGTTTCCATGGGCGGAATGGGAGCAGTTCTTGTATCGGAAGACGGAGGCGTATATGAAGCTGATGCACCGGAAGGTAAGCTGAAGAATTCAGTTGGAGCTGGTGATTCCATGGTGGCAGGATTTCTTGCCGGGTGGCTTAACAGCAATTCATATGAAGAGGCATTCAGAATGAGCGTGGGAGCAGGAAGTGCCAGCGCCTTTTCAGATTCTTTTGCTACCAGGGAGGAAGTAGAGGAAGTAGCATCCAGGGTTGTTGTTGAAAGAATTGATTGTTAATAAGGAGGCAAATATGAGAATTACAGATTTACTTGATAAGAATAGTATTAATCTTAATGCTTCACCACAGAATAAAAAAGAAGCATTAGACCAGGCAGTAGAGCTGATGGCAAGAAGTGGTAAGATTAATGATGTTGAAGCATATAGAAAACAGGTATACGCCAGAGAAGAGGAGAGTACTACAGGTGTAGGAGAAGGAATTGCCATTCCTCATGGAAAATGCAGTGCTGTCAATGCACCTGGACTTTCTGCCATGGTAATAAAAGATGGAGTTGACTTTGATTCACTTGATGGTGAACCGGTTAATATATTATTTCTGATAGCTGCACCTGACACAGAAGATAATGTTCATATGGATGTGCTCAGCAAGCTGTCAGTTCTGTTGATGGATGAAGAATTCGTTGATAGTTTAAAGAAAGCCAAGGATGTGGATGAATTCCTTTCATTGATTGATAAGGCAGATAAAGAAGAAAAAAGTATTGATGAAAGGCTTCAAAACACTGGTAAGTCAGACAGAGTAAGTATATTAGCTGTTACATCATGTCCTACAGGCATAGCACATACTTATATGGCAGCTGAGGGACTTGAGAAGGCTGCCAGAAAAGCAGGATGTGCAATTAAGATTGAAACCAGGGGTTCTGGGGGCGCTAAGAATGTTCTGTCAGAAGAAGAGATAAAAGAAGCAGATTGTATTATCGTGGCAGCAGATGCGAAAGTGCCTATGGAGAGGTTTAATGGCAAGAAAGTAATCGAATGTCAGGTATCAGACGGAATCAATAAAGCCGATAAGTTAATTGAAAGGGCTTTGAAGGGTGACGCACCTGAATATAAATCAGACGTTAAGAATTCAGATAGTGACAGCACAAGACAAAAATCTGGTGCAGGCCATAGAATATATACACAGCTTATGAATGGTGTATCACATATGCTTCCATTTGTAGTAGGCGGAGGAATTCTTATTGCAATAGCATTTCTGATTGATGGATTATGCGTGGATATGGCATCTCTTTCAGAGGCAGAGAGAGCTAATTTTGGTACAATTACACCAGTTGCAGCTTTATTTAAAGGTATCGGAGGAGCTGCATTCGGTTTCATGCTTCCAGTTCTTGCAGGATTTATAGCTATGGCCATAGG
>CALZFR010000144.1 GCA_945648485.1 uncultured Eubacterium sp.
AGTTGCTAGAGAAGTGTAATTCATATTTGCAACAGCATTAAGATTCTTTGTCGTGATTTTTTTATTTAGTTACGCAGGCGCATGTGGTTTATGACATCTGACTGGCGAAATGGAGTGTTGTGTAAATGTTTATAATATTTTAATTGCCTTATTAGTGTGAAATAGTTATACTAATAGATATCTTTTTTGATGTTTTAGTTTAGGATAAAGGGAATTGAAAGTGTTGTATAGCTCTTTGTAAATTGATTCCCGGAAATGAGGATGGATTATGTCTGATTATAGAGAAGTAGATGATAATGATATAACTGGTGGCAGTGATAATGGCGGAGCCAATGCTGCCGGGAACAGTGAGACAGGAAATATACAGAATAGCGGTAAGGCTGGGAACAGCAAGCATGATAGTGATGAATATGAGAAGGTGTGCTACATTTGCCACAGGACAGAGAGTAAGGCCGGTAAGATGATAAGCATGCCAGGGAATATATATGTGTGTACTGACTGTATGCAGAGAACGCTGGATACTATTAATGGAAGTGGCATGAGTTATGATGATATGATTAAGAATATGAACATTCCTAACATGCCTAATATGAATAACCTTAATGGAATGATGTTTGGGGATTTCATGGATAATTATGGGACACCGGACAGGCAGAAGGTTAAGAAGAAAAAGGAGAAGTCAGAGCCTGATATTGATTTGAAATCTATTCCGGCACCTCATCATATTAAAGAGAAGCTTGATGAGTTTGTTGTTGGACAGGATAAGGCAAAGAAGGTGCTCTCTGTTGCAGTTTATAACCATTACAAGAGAGTGGCTGAGAATGTGGACGATGTTGAGATTGAAAAGTCTAATATTCTCATGATTGGTCCAACAGGAAGCGGTAAGACATATCTTGTTAAGACTCTTGCAAGAATTCTTCAGGTTCCTCTTGCTATAGCTGATGCAACCTCACTTACAGAGGCAGGTTATATTGGTGATGATATTGAAAGTGTTGTTTCCAAGCTTTTAGCAGCAGCAGATAATGACGTTGAGAAGGCGGAGCATGGAATTATATTTGTTGATGAAATTGACAAGATTGCTAAGAAGAAGGAAACCAGAAGCCGTGATGTCAGTGGTGAATCTGTTCAGCAGGGAATGCTTAAGCTCCTAGAGGGAAGCAATGTAGAGGTTCCGGTTGGAGCAAACAGTAAGAATGCAATGGTTCCTCTTGTCACTGTGAATACCAAGAATATTCTGTTTATATGTGGCGGTGCATTTCCTGGACTTGATGATATCATTAAGGAGAGGCTTAATAAGCAGAGCTCTATTGGATTCAATGCAGACCTTAAGGATAAGTATGATGAGGATAAAAATCTGTGCGATAAGGTAACTAT
This sequence comes from uncultured Eubacterium sp., assembly GCA_945648485.1. Taxonomy (GTDB): domain Bacteria; phylum Bacillota; class Clostridia; order Lachnospirales; family Lachnospiraceae; genus Lachnospira. Next base: position 1,375 of record CALZFR010000144.1, read on the forward strand.
GGAGGATTTAAGAAACTTTGGAATGATACCGGAGTTCTTAGGAAGACTGCCTGTAGTATGCTCATTGCAGAGGCTGACTAAGGAAATGCTTGTATCTATTCTTAAGGAGCCGAAGAATGCAATCTTAAAGCAGTACAAGAAGCTTCTTGCCATGGATGAGGTTAATCTGGAATTCGACGATGATGCACTTGGAATTATAGCAGAGAAGGCTATAGAAAAGGATACAGGCGCAAGGGCATTAAGGTCAATCCTTGAGGAATACATGCTGGATATTATGTATGAGATTCCTAAGGATGGTAATATAGGCAAAGTTACGATTACAGCAGATTATATTAACGGGAAAGGTGCCCCAAGGATTGAGATGCGTGGATTAGAGGTTCCACTGATTGGTTCAGCAGGTGCTTAAAATAAGGTCTGACAACAGCCCTTTTAATCATATAATATAGTAAATGTTTATATTGCAGGTATTGTATGGATTGTGGGCAGATGGCAATAGATGAATCCTTTATGGATTTCATATTCGGGAATAATCTTTCCTTTGAGGATGAAAATATAGGTGGATGTACTGTCAGAATAGATGAAAACTGGTCTGTGGGATATGGAATGCTGCCACCTGGAAGAACCTTGTCGGTAGCTGATTTGAAATACCATTCTATTCCCAAGCTGTATACTACTGTAGACTCCTCAAGCTTTGACAGTTCTGGAATAAGTGCTGCATTAAGCCAGCCTGTGTTGGATGTTAAGGGCAGAGGGATTGTAATTGGGATTATTGACACTGGTATAGACTACACTGACAGTGTATTTAAGGAAAGCCCAGTAAGTACCAGAATTGGAACTATGTGGGATCAGAGCCAGAGCGCATGGGAAAACCAGACAGAGGACAATCCGGCATTCTTCGGAAAGGTATATACAAGGGAGACTATAAATAAAGCTCTGGCAGCCTTGGAAGAAGGGGAGAACTACAGTGCAATAGTGCCTGAGGTGGATGAGACAGGACATGGCACATTTGTGGCAGGAATTGCAGCGTCAGCAGCACCAGAAGCTGAGCTGGCTGTGGTAAAGTTAAAGCCAGCCAAGAAGTATCTTAAGAATTTCTTTCTTGTGGATGATAAAAATGATGTATATGAGGAGACGGACATGATGCTTGGTGTCCGTTTCCTTTTAGATTATGCCACTAAAAATAACAAGCCTCTTGTTATTCTGGTCAGTCTGTGTACGGGAAGCGGACCAAGAACAGGAGCTACCCCATTTGCAAGTGTGTTGTCTGGTGCTGCATTAAGGACTAATGTGGTGGTGGTTACTGCAATGGGGAATGAAGCAAACAGCAGAACACATATATCTGGCACAGCTGTTTCAAATGTAAATCCATACGTCTGTGAGGTAAATGTGGGCAAGGGTGAAATGGGATTTGTGTTGGAGCTGTGGGCAAGTACAATAGATGTTTTGTCAGTCTCTTTCTTATCTCCATCAGGGGAGAGTGTTCCAAGGATTCCTGCAAAAAACAGAACGGATTTCTCATACAGGTTTTTGTTGGAAAAGACAACAGTAACAGTGGATTATCAGGTTGTGGAGGAATTATCAGGATATGAACTTATCTTTATTAAATTCATCTCTCCTGCCCAGGGAGTATGGAGAATAAATGTTTACAGCCTTACTACAATCCAGGGTTCATTTAATATGTGGCTTCCAATTAAAAAACTTATGAACTCAGAGACATTTTTCCTGGATTCCGACCCATTTGTGACACTTCTGGAGCCTGCTGCGGATGAAAGGGTGATAAGTATAGGCAGTTACAATCATGTGACAGGAGGACCTGATATTGATTCAGGAAGGGGTTACAGTGCCAATGGTGCGGTAAAGCCTGATGTGGTTGCACCTGGTGTAAATGTATCATGGCCTGTGGAAGGGGAAAGTGTCCAGTCTGCAGAAGGAGCCATAAGAGTAATGAGTGGAACAAGTGTTGCGGCAGCCCATGTTGCCGGAATGGCAGCTCTGCTTCTTCAGTGGGGAGTAACAGACGGAAATGACAGGCTTATGGGAAATAACCAGGTTAAATCAATATTGGCCAGGGGTGCAGTCAGAAATGTTAATGCCCTACAGGAAGGGGTAACTTATCCAGACCCTGTATCGGGCTATGGAAAGGCTAATATTATGGATTCATTTATACAATTAAGGATTAACTAGTAGTTGCCTAAAATGAAAAATATAAGTATAATTACAGAATAATTTGAAGCAGAATGGAGATTAATATGAAAAAATACAAGGCGATATCCCTTGATCTTGACGGGACACTGGTGGACAGCAACAAGGAGATTCCAAAAGCCAATAAAGAAGCTGTATGGAAGGCAATTGATAAGGGCGTGGCAGTAATACTGGCTTCGGGACGTCCATTATTTGGGGTGCTTCCTGTGGCAGAAAAGCTTGAATTAAAAAAGCGTGGAGGATATGTGCTTGCCTATAATGGTGGTAATATCTGGGATTGCAAGGAAGAAAAGCTGGTTTATTCTAAGAATGTTCCTATGGAATGTATTGAAGATATATGCAGGGTGGCAAGGAAGTACGATGTGTCTCCCCTGACATATTACAATGATCTTGTAATATCTGAAAGAGCTGAGGATGAGTATGTTAAAAGAGAGGCTTTCTGCAACAGTGCAAAGATAATGCAGGTGGATGATATTCCTTCATTTGTAGATTTTCCTGAGGCAAAGGTACTTCTTGTAGGGCCTCATGAGAAGCTTCTTCCTGCTAAGGAAGAACTGGAAGGGATGTATTCTGATGTGCTGGATCTGTTTTTCTCAATGGATTTCTTCCTTGAGGTTGTTCCTAAGAATGTGGGGAAGGATTCTTCCCTTGATGAGCTGTTGAAAATTATTGGGATTCAGAGAGAAGAACTGGTTGCTTGTGGTGACGGCATGAATGATATATCTATGATTAAGTATGCAGGACTGGGAGTAGCAATGGAGAATGCCTATCCGGAGGTTAAGGAGGCGGCGGATGTAATAGCGCCTTCTAACGATGATAATGGAGTGGCGTATGTATTGGAGAAATATTTTTTATAGAATCTATCGGGTTGTAAGGTAAGACGTTATTGGCGGTTTGGAGTATAAATTGACTTCAGCCCCGCTGTTTACAAGATATAACGAAACTCGAAGAGAATCTAAGCGTTGCGCCATGCATGTCTTACACTCGCTTATTTCACCAATGGTTCAAAACTCGCCCCTGGTCGGGGCTCAAA
>CALZFR010000145.1 GCA_945648485.1 uncultured Eubacterium sp.
GCCCATCAGCGTATTTCTGCCGGGAGTATCGCAAAACCCCAGAAACACAGCCTAAACCCTATGATTCAGGCAGTTACTGGGCTGTTGTTGGCTCCGTATTTTTAGGGTAGCCATCACCATCACAGGCTTCGAATATTCCCTTGAGGGAATTCTGTAATGTATTCTTGATATATTCAATATAGACTTCACGATTGTGGCGGTTTCTGTCTTTAACCCAGTCTATGAGTATTCCGGCAGTGGCATCAACATAGAAGGTAGACAGAAATGTCTTGTAGCCGTCATTTAACTTCTTTCCATAACATTCCTCAGCCTGTTCAATTAAAGACAATATAATGTCATTAAAATCCTTAACAAAGAATCGTTTTAACTCATCCTGTCCCATTGAATCATATACACAATTAATAATATAATTGTTTTCTTCAACATAATCCATTATGAAAGTAAGAGCCTCTTCGCTGTCAACCATCAGGTCAAAGTGTTTGACAACATTGATTGCTTCCTGTTCAAATGTCCAGACAAGAAGTGCGTATATATCCTCAAAATGATAATAGAATGTCTTTCGGTTTATATTACAAGATTCAATCAGTTCACTGACTGTGATTTTCTTAAATGGCTTTGTCTTAAGTGCTTCCTTCAATGCTTCAGACAGGGCTTTTTTAGTATACATTGATATTTCTTCATGCTTCATAATTATTCTTACAGCTCCATTTCTTTTAAAATGATTAGATATATCAAATGTAAATCAAAAGGTATATTGCTCCTCATTTGACGTACGAATTGCTACGTTGTTCATTTTCATTAATTATCAATTAATTCTACAATTGTCCCCCAAAATGTCAATAAAAAATATGGGATAAATGTGTAATAAATTTATAAACTTGTCTGTATTTTACACAATCTTTGATTTTTGTCCGATAATTACCCAATTTACCACAATTTGTCCGTATATTACACATTTTATAACATATTGACCATTTTTTATCAATTTCTGTTGTTGCATTATGTAACCAGCCTGAAGAGAATAAGCAGGCAAATGTGAAAGGAAATGATAAAAGAAAGGAGAGCAAATATGTCAGAACAGCAATATTCCATTGTTATGCAGACTCCAATTGGAAAAAAATATGGAAGACTTTCTGTATCAATATTGGAAGATAAGCTTATTGGGTGTCTAACTTTGTTAAATCATAATGAGTCAATAGAGGGTACTATTGATGGCAATGGGAATTGCAGCTTTACAGGAAAGCTTGTAACACTTCTTAGAACAATTCCATATGTAGCAACAGGAATAATATCAGATTCAGAAGTAAAGCTGAAGATAAAGGGTGCAAAAAATACATTTATACTGACAGGGGTAATAGATGAGAAAGGAAAGGATTGTAAAGAATGAGGAAGTTTTATACACATATCGTTAATAACCAGAAGAAAATACTCGTAATATTCATATTAATGGCAATATGTGGTGCAGCTCTTCAGAGCTTTGTTAAAGTTGATTACAATATAGAGGATTATCTGCCTGATGATGTGCCTTCATCGGTAGCTGTTGATGTGATGAATGAGAATTTTGATGGTGGAATTCCTAATGCAAGAGTTATGGTCAAAAATGTTTCAATAGCACAGGCTCTTGAGTATAAGGATAGACTGGAAAGATGTGAAGGAGTTGATGATGTATTATGGCTTGATGATGCCGTTAATATCTACGAGCCTCTTGAGATGGCTGACCAGGATACTGTTGAGACCTATTACAAGGATTCAAATGCATTATTTACTGTAACCATTGAGGAAGAAAAGAATGTTGCAACAGTTAACAGAATACGTGACATAATTGGTGATGATAATGCCATGACTGGAAATGCTGTATCAACAGCAGTTGCAACAACAGGTACAGTAAAGGAAGTTAATTTTGTAACTGTATTTGCCATTTTTGTTGTTATCATTATATTAATACTTACAACAACATCATGGATAGAACCAATTGTAGTAATGGCAGGACTTGGTGTTGCCATTATGATTAACAATGGAACTAATCTGATATTTGGAACTATTTCATTTGTAACCAATGCTGCAGGTTCTATATTACAGCTGGCTGTATCTCTGGATTATTCTGTTTTCCTTATTCACAGATATGAAGAATGTCTTAGTGATAATCCAGACAGAAAAGGTGCCATGGTTGATGCATTATGTAAATCGACTTCATCTATTTCTTCAAGTGGTCTTACAACAGTAATTGGTTTCTTTGCATTATTATTCATGAGATTCGGAATAGGTATGGATCTTGGGCGGGCACTTGCAAAAGGAGTCGCAATAAGTCTTATTGTTGTATTTATATTTATGCCTGCACTTATTATGGCGGTGTATCCATTAATTGAAAAAACCAGACATAAGAATTTAATGCCACAATTTACAATATTAGGAAAAGCAATACAGCATATCATGATTCCTTTAGTGTGTGTATTTATAGTTGTTGCAGTTCCATCATTTCTGGCATCAAATTCTAATTCATATTATTATGGGGCTTCTCATATATATGGCTCTGATACTAAGTTTGGGCAGGATACAGATGAAATAACTGATATATTCGGAAAAAATGATACATACGTATTACTTGTTCCTAATGGAAGTAACGAAACTCAAAAGAAACTTTCAGATACTCTTAAAGAAATACCTGAAGTTAGCAGTATTATATCCTATGTTGATACGGTAGGTGAAGTAATTCCTAAGGAATATCTGGATGAGGAAACTATTTCTCAGCTTGTTTCCCCTGATTACAGCAGATTTGTAATATCAGTCGATACTGATTATGAGGGTAAGGAAACCTTTAAGCTGGTTGAAAAGATAAGAGATACAGCAAATGGATATTATCCTGATGATTATTATCTTGCAGGACAGGGCGTGTCTACATATGATTTGATGGACACCATTACTGCAGATACTTTAAAGGTTAATCTTATTGCCATATTTGCTGTATTTGCAGTCTTGCTTATTACAATGAAATCACTGATACTTCCGGTAATCCTGGTATTTGCCATTGAAGCGGCAATATGGATTAACATGGGAATTCCTTACTTTCAGGATTCAATAGTTCAGTATATTGCATATTTGATAATTTCCTCAATACAGCTGGGAGCTACTGTGGATTATGCAATTTTGTTTACAGACAGATATCTGGAAAACCGTAAGAGTTTATCAAAAAAACAGTCAATTGTTGAAACAGTATCTTCTGTTACCACATCAATATTTACATCTGGAACAGTATTAGCAGTAGTAGGGTTTCTTCTTAACGGATTCTCAACACATGGAATACTTAAACAGCTTGGTCTGTTCCTGGGAAGAGGTACAATACTTTCAATGGTAAGCGTATTCTTCGTACTTCCGGGACTTTTATATATATTTGATTTAGTAATCCAGCATGCAAACATTAATTTTAGTTTTAAAAGAAAAGGAAAGGTAAAGAATAATGAATAAGAATAAGAAAATTATGGCAGCCTTACTGGCTGGAACAATGATAGTAACATCTGTAACTCCAGCAATGGCAGAAGCAGTTCCATCTTCAAAGGAAGAGGTTGTATATGTTAATCTGACATCAGGTGGCAGCGTTAAGGAAATGTATGCTGTCAATATATTTGATGATAAGAATATTACAGATTATGGTGACTACTTATCTGTTGAGCTGCTTAATACAACGGACAACATTAACCAGAATGGTGATGAAATCACATTCTCTTCATCAGCTGACAGGGTATATTACAAGGGAAAAATGAAGAGTACCATAATGCCATGGAATATATCAATTAAATATTATGTGGACGGTAAGGAGTATGCACCGGAAGAAGCAGCAGGAAAAAGTGGAAAGATGGAAATCTATTTTAAGGTTTCCAAAAATGAAGCATATGACGGATCATTCTATGATGCCTATGCTCTTCAGGCGTCATTTATACTTGATACTGAAATTGCAAAGAATATTACAGCAGCTGATGCAACATTGGCAAATGTGGGGAATAAGAAACAGCTTACTTATACAATTCTTCCAGGTGAAGGTATTGATACAGTTATCACTGCAGATGTGACTGATTTCGAGATGGATGCAGTATCAATTAATGGTATACCACTTAATATGAATATTCAGGTAAAGGATGAAGAACTAATGAACAAAGTGGATGAGCTTCTTGGTGGCATAGAAGACATTGATAATGGTGCTGATGAACTTAACAGTGGAGTTAACAGGCTATCAGATGCAACAAGGGATGATTTGCAGCCAGGAGTAAACCAGCTTAATGATGGAATGAAGGATTTAAATGACGGAGTATTAAAAATCCAGGATGGACTTGATGAGCTTAACTCTAAATCCTACGAATTAACATCTGGTTCAGCCCAGGTTCTTTCTGCTCTTAATACAATTAATAGCCAGTTGAACAGTCAGGAACAGAAAGACAGTATAAGTCAGCTTGTATCAGGTTCTGCTGGAATAAAAGATGGCATAACTAACCTTACAGGCAAGCTTGGTGAACTGCAGGCAGGGGTGTCTTATGCAAAGTTCATGGATGTTTTGGCAGCAGTAAGTCATAATGATATAACAGATGGGACAATATTCC
>CALZFR010000146.1 GCA_945648485.1 uncultured Eubacterium sp.
AAGTCCCATCTTCCGCATAAAAGAAAGAGGGTTAAGCTTTAGGGCTTAACCCTCTTTCTTTTATGGCGAGGAGTCCCTTGAACCCAGGGTTCAAGGTCTCCTCGCCATGAATGGCTCGTCGGTCGGTTCGGCGGGAAAAAGGTCCACTGGACCTTTTTCAATGTGTATCTTACGGTACACATTGTGTACCGTAAGATGCACATTATCCGCCTCACCCCATCTTCCGCTTTCTCTGGCATAACGCGGCTCTGGCTGACGCGGAGCCGCTGGCACAGTGGTTCTTAAGACAATTTTGGATGAAAAGGTGCACCTCTTTTTGTCTTTTGATATAGAAACAATCTTACCGGTTCTGTTCCATCCACTGGACAGCAAAGTCAACTAATTCACGCTGTCGCATAAGCCGGATACAGGCTTTACCGATGAGGCCTTTGTTGACTATATGTACTTTTTCAAAAGCTTTTCCAATTTCTTCGAAGTCATTTCCGTCTACATACAGTGTGTCATACTTTTTCCAGACGCGGTGACCGTTTTCCATAACAGCGCTGTGTTCTGTACAGTAATGTTTTCCAGGATAATCTGCTCTTGAATCGGCAAGATGAAGTGAGGTGTTTTTATCATATCCTACGCCAAGAAGAAGTACTTTTCCGTCTAGTTCATATAATCGTGCAATAGGAGAACCTTCTCCGAAAATATTTGAAATATCATGATCCTTTGTTAAGTATTCAGCATGCTTTCCATAGGCGCACACAGATCTTGCAGGATGGTCGCTTCTTAGACATCCTGGCCATTGGCGGAACATCTCTGCAACTGCACCCATTGTGTTTGTGGGGGTGATGTTTTTGTCATAGGCAGGCCAGTTATCGCGGATTAACTGCCAGTCATTCTCATCTGCATCCCAGTGAACACCATCCTCTGGGTCAAGGTTTTTCCATGACTGTGCAGGCATCATGATTGTACCATCATTACCAATTACATCAATTAATGCTTCAATAACTGCCTGTGCTCCTCCGCAGACATATCCCATGCTTTTTAGTGATGTGTGGACAATGACAGTATCATTTACATTATATAGAATATAATACTATTTTTGCAATGCGTCTGCACGGAGTGATATAATGTAAACGTGTATGATGCAGACATGGCAATATGGTGGTCTATTCCTGTTGGGTGGATTCTGGCATATATTGTTGGGATTCTCCGAATTTGAGAGAAATTACACCATATCAAGGAGTGATTCTTTGATATGTAGATTGAATTCTATGATTTTTAAGCCTATGATGAAAGCATGAAAAGCGCGCTTTTATATTTGAAACGGAGGTAATTAATAATGAACCAAACCAGCATTGGAGACTTTATTCAGATTTCGCGAAAGAATAAGGGACTTACACAAAAACAGCTTGCTGAACAGATTAATGTCAGCGATAAAACAATATCTAAATGGGAAAATGGGAACAGCGTTCCTGACACAGAAATATTGTTGTCCCTGTGTAGTGCTCTGGATATTAGTATTAATGAGCTGCTTTCAGGTGAGAAGCTACCTCCAGAGGATTATTCGAAAAAAGCGGAGGTAAATATTATGAATCTTTTACAGGAAAACCAGGAAAACCGAAAAGCATCAAAATGGCAGTACATAGTGGGAGGAATACTTATAATAGCTTCTCTTATCCTTTGTATAGAAACATTACAGTCAAGATTAAGCTGGTATAACTTTTTTGATGTATTTGCCTTTGTTATTCCAGCATGTATCTGCATGGGAGTTATATTTTTAAGTGGAAAACGAAGCAGAAGAGATGTTATCTGTTTAATTAAGAAAACTGTAATTCCATCAGGAGCCATAGTCAGCTTATTTGCACTTATAAGCATGATGTCTACCCTTGATGAACTGGAAACAATAGGACCTAATCTGGTAGTCTGCACATTATCATTGCTTTACTGCTGCATAGCATATCTTGTGGCTGTTGTTATTGAGCAGCATCTGAAATAATCATTTGATTTGATGTCGCTAGTGGCTTTTGCTGATTGTTCTGCGGGTTCTGGCTTTGGTCCAGAACCCTGTATATATTTCAATTCAGTCAAGCATAATTTCTTTTACAGATAGTTTTTCCATTCTTTTGGTGTATGCAAACATTATTGCTTCATACAGTATTAAGAATGCAGCCAGGGTAATGAGCATAACTGGAAAATCAAACTGGTAATCTGGTACATTTTCTACATCCTTAAATACTACAGATACCATGATTTTTAATAAAACATACTGGTATATTGTTCCTAATACGAATCCCAGGTAAGCCCATGGACGATAGCCGTTTAAGACTGCATTGGCACATTCTCTGGAACTATACCCAAAAACCTTCATCATTGTGATTGTTTTGCTGTTGGCATTGATAACAGAAGTGGTAGCAATAAACAGAGTTACTACTGCAAGGACAATGCCAATAGCCATAATCATAATTGACATCATCTGGCTTGCCAGTTCATCCATGCTGCATGACATTTGGGTCATTGCCGCAAAACAGAACACGGCGAAGGTTATGAAGAATATGAGAGACTTTCTCTGTCTTACGTTGCTTTTCTCAAGTTCCTGTAAGAATGGCATATCTGTATCCTTTTTTGCAGGGACAACTTTTCGTTTTGATTGCTCTCTGATCAGCCATAATGCAGGAATTTTTAATTTATAGTAACTTACTGCAACAGCTGACAGTGCAAAGAAAAGTGATGGAACAATAACAAGCGAAATACATAATCCAGGATGAAATGATATTGGAACATCTGGAAGATATCCGTCTTTATTCTGTACTTCATATAATTTTGGCATTATTACATGTGCCATTGAATATCCAAGTCCGGTTCCAGCTAATACAGGCAGACCGAATACCCAGAAATTCTTTGCTACAGAAAAACGGCTGTAGCCTAATGCCTTCATGATACCAAGCTGTTTCTGATGAGTCTCAATGTAATGTCCTATATAAAAGCAAAGGAGTACAACAGTGGTCAGGAGAAGACAACCACCGGAAACTCCACTGACAACGATACATGTATTACATTGTGCATCATAGAATATTCTTGAAATATCTGTTGTTATCAGATTCTCTACAGTTAATAGATCCAGGTGATAATTTAAGAACATTGTACACACAATAATGGCACAGAAGCTTATAATCAGCATGCCGGTCATCTTAAATATATCTTTTATACTTACTATCATCAGCGCCTCCTACCATGCAATTTCATAGGCAGATTTAGGATCACTATTATTATATTCAGTAATAATCCTGCCACTGTTCATTGAGATTACTGTATTTGCCATATCTGCAATATTCTGGTTGTGGGTTACCATTACCATGGTAAAGCCTATTTCTTTTTGCAGCCGTGTAATTAAGTCAAGTACCATTCTTCCAGTAGTTTCATCAAGGGCTCCGGTAGGCTCATCTAAAAACAGAACTTCTGGCTTTTTTGCCAGCGCTCTTGCAATAGATACACGCTGCTGCTCGCCTCCGCTCAATTCATGAGGGTACTTTTTTGCTTTATCTTTTAATCCTACTGCTTCGATGAGTTTTCGGTAGTCCGTATTATTAGCCAGATCAGCTCCCATTTTTACATTCTTATCTACATTCAGGTTAGGCAGTAGAAAATACTGCTGAAAAACATATCCCAGTGTATTTTTCCTGAAATTGGTGATTTCAGAATCAGACATGGTGCTTATGTTCCTGTCGTTGTAGAATATATTTCCTGCATCAGCAGGTTCCAGGCCAGAGATAACATTTAATAAGGTGGATTTACCAGAGCCTGAAGCTCCCAGTATAACCATGAAATCACCATCTTTAATATTTAATGAGATTCCTCTTAATACCTCGTTCCGGCTTTCTCCGGTTCCGTAGAATTTGCGGAGATTTTCAATTCTTATCATGATGTAGATTTCCTTTCTTCTCGTATAACAGTAATCCTTTGAAAACATATGTAAGGTTTTCACTTATCTGCTCCATAGTGTAATGACAAATCCCGGTTGCAATCATGGTTGCAATGCCATGGGTGTATGTCCACAGATGCTGGTATATATTTTCGGCGGCCTGCTTTTCCAGGCAGTAAGGTTCCTGGACTGACTTAAGAATCTTGTCATAATTGTCATCAATAACAGGTAAAATCATGGAAATATCTTTGTTCCCCTCTACAGGCATCATGAACAGGAGTTGAAACAGCTTGGGCTGTTCAATGGCAAAACGGATATATGCAATACCAACTCCTTTAAATGCTGTTTCCTGATTAAGTCCTTCTTCTACATATTGACCGTATAATTCCTTTGATTTGAGAATTACTAACTCCTTCACCTCATCCATACTATTAAAAACAGTGAATATAGGTCTTGCAGAACTACCCAGCCTGTTTCCTAATTCTCTTGCCGTAACTGCTTCAATTCCCTGTTCTCTTGTGATGCACAGGGCTGTATCAATTATTTCATTTCTGTTAAATTTGGCTTTTGGTGGCATATGTCCTCCTTATTAAAACATCAGTTTTAAAACATTAAATTCAGTTTAACCGTTTTGCTTTTAACTGTCAAGGGGTAA
>CALZFR010000147.1 GCA_945648485.1 uncultured Eubacterium sp.
ATGAAAAGCCTTTCAAGGACAAGGGTTGGAAGATTTTATATAGATGACAGTTACACAATTAACCAGATAGCAGCACTTAATCTGAAAGGGGAACTATCATCCATAGTAACTCCTGTGGACAGCATGTTTGATTATCCAGAGATTCGGATAAAAAGGGAATACGATAAACTGTTATATAACGGCAACCAGCTTCCACTTTCTGCAGGAAAAGCGTTAGATGGTAACACGGATGATAAAGTACGGATTTATAATGAATCAGGAGAGTTTATAGGAATATATAGTATGGATGATTCTGGATATAAACCTGTAAAAATATTTTCTGCCGTAGATGCTTATAATGACAAGGAACTGCGAGGTGGTGTCTGATGGAATATATTCATGGTACCAGTGATTTCGTATTGGACAGGAATTCGGCAGTGACACTGGGAAAATTTGATGGAATTCATATGGGACATAAAAAGCTTATTTCAATCGTGCTTGATGAAGCGCGTAAGAAAGGGCTTAAGTCATGCGTATTTACCTTTGATGGTCTGCCATTAAGTATATGTCCACAGAAGTATCAGCATTTTTTAACAACTAACAGTGAGAGAAGGGCGTATTTTGAAAGTCTTGGTCTGGATGTGGAGGTGGAATATCCATTTACAGATGATTTTCTTCACATGGACCCTGAACATTTTGTTAAGAACATAATTGTTGATAAGCTTAAAGCTAAGGTGGTAGTTGTTGGGAACGATTTTCATTTTGGGAAAAACAGGGCAGGAGACCCTGAATATCTTCTTAATGCAGGGAAGATATATGGGTTTGAAACTATAATTGTGGAAAAGGAAAGGTTTCAGGACAGAGAAATAAGCAGTACATATGTGAGGGAAACATTAAAGTGTGGACATATGGAGACAGTCAATGTGCTTATGGGAAGACCTTTCTCTGTAAGCGGTGTGGTATGCCCTGGCAATAAACTGGGACGACAGATTAATATTCCCACTGCTAATATATATCCAACTATAAGTAAACTCCTTCCTCCTAATGGTGTATATGCTTCGGTTACACAGATGGGAGACAGAAAGTTTTATGGAGTTACCAATATTGGAGTGAAACCAACAGTAAGTGATGAAAATAACGTTTCTGTCGAAACTAATATGTTTGATTTTGACAGTGAGTGTTATGGAAAACATGTAGAAGTCTTTCTTCTTCACTTTATCCGTCCTGAGATGAAGTTTGAATCCGTTGAGGATTTGCAGAAACAGATGGAGAAAGATGCGCAGTTTGCAAAGGATTTATTTATGATTTAGTTTTTGGAGATTAATAAATCATAAATAATATGGCTAAAGGACAATATTTTACTTGCAAATAGCTGTTTTGTATGATACACTATCTGGGTATGTGAGCCGTTGCTCAGATTCAGGACACTCCGACCTGATTCCTGGTGACTGGTGATTAATTAAAGGAGGATATTAAGATGATATCAAAGGAAAAGAAGTCAGAGATTATTGCTCAGTATGGTAGAAAGCCTGGTGATACAGGTTCTCCAGAAGTTCAGGTTGCTATTCTTACAGAGAGAATTGCAGAGCTTACAGAGCATTTAAAGGTTAACCAGAAAGACCATCATTCAAGAAGAGGTCTTTTAAAGATGGTTGGTAAGAGAAGAGCCTTACTTGAGTATTTAAAGAAGAATGATATCGAGAGCTACAGAAATCTTATTGCTCGTTTAGGTATTAGAAAGTAATTTAGCTGGCGGAGTGGATAACTCCGCCTTTTTTCGTTGTATACTATTACAGAAGTTTTTTACCGAGACTGCTGAAATGGGCATTTTGGTTAAAGTACCTTTTTCAGTTGTTTCGGGCTTCTGTAATCAGGATAAATTATACATTAGCCGTTAATGGCAGATAGGAGTATGAATGTTTAAACAGTATGAGATGGAATTAGCTGGCAGAACTCTTCGTGTTGATATTGGCAGAGTTTGTGCACAGGCTAATGGAGCAGCATTAATGCATTATGGTGATACAGTTGTACTTTCTACAGCAACTGCATCAAAGGAACCAAGAGAGGGAGTAGATTTCTTCCCATTAAGTGTAGAATATGAGGAAAAGATGTATGCAGCAGGTAAGATTCCTGGTGGATTTAATAAGCGTGAGGGAAAGGCTTCCGAAAATGCTATCCTTACATCAAGAGTTATTGACAGACCAATGAGACCATTATTTCCTAAGGATTACCGCAATGATGTTACCCTTAACAATATGGTTATGTCTGTAGATGAGAACTGCCGTCCAGAGCTTCTTGCAATGATTGGTTCAAGCCTTGTTACAAGTATATCTGATATTCCTTTTGACGGTCCATGTGCAACTACACAGATTGGATTAATCGATGGACAGTTTATTGTTAACCCATCACAGGTCCAGTGGCAGGATGGTGACCTTCAGCTTACAGTTGCATCAACTAAAGAGAAGGTTATTATGATTGAGGCTGGTGCTAATGAGATTCCTGAGGCTAAGATGATTGAAGCTATATACATGGCTCATGACATTAACCAGACTATTATTGAATTTATTGATAAGATTGTAGCAGAGTGTGGTAAGGAGAAACACTCGTACGAGAGCTGTGCAGTTCCAGCAGAGATGTTCGAGGCAATGAAACAGATTGTGTCTCCAGAGGAGATGGAGGATGCTGTATTCACTGATGACAAGCAGACACGTGAGAAGAATATTGATGAGATTACTGCCAAGATGAAGGAAGCTTTTGCTGATAATGAGGAGTGGCTGGCTATCCTTGGTGATGCAGTTTACCAGTATCAGAAGAAGACTGTAAGAAAGATGATTTTAAAGGATCACAAGAGACCTGACGGACGTGCAATTAACCAGATACGTCCATTGGCAGCTGAGGTTGATATTATTCCTAGAGTTCATGGCTCAGCAATGTTCACAAGAGGTCAGACCCAGATATGTGACGTTGTGACACTGGCTCCTTTATCAGAAGCCCAGAAGGTTGATGGTCTTGATGATAATGTAACGACTAAGAGATATATTCATCACTATAATTTCCCAGCTTATTCAGTTGGTGAAACTAAACCATCAAGAGGACCAGGACGAAGAGAAATCGGTCATGGAGCTTTAGCAGAAAGAGCACTTATTCCAGTTCTTCCAACAGAAGAGGAATTTCCATATGCAATCCGTGCTGTGTCAGAGACATTTGAATCTAATGGTTCAACATCTATGGCTAGTACATGCGCATCATGTATGTCTCTTATGGCTGCTGGTGTTCCAATTAAGAGAATGGTTGCAGGTATTTCATGTGGACTTGTAACTGGTGATACAGATGATGATTATATTGTTCTTACAGATATCCAGGGACTTGAGGATTTCTTCGGTGACATGGACTTTAAGGTAACTGGTACAACAGAGGGTATCACAGCTATCCAGATGGATATTAAGATTCATGGACTTACAAGACCAATTGTTGAGGAGGCTATAAGCAGGGCAAGAGAGGCAAGATTCTTTATTATGGATACATGTATGAAGCCTGCTATTTCAGAGCCTAGAAAGACTGTTGGTGAGTATGCCCCTAAGATTATCCAGACAACAATTGATCCATCTAAGATTGGTGAGGTTGTTGGACAGCGTGGTAAGACAATCAATGCTATTATTGATGAGTGCGGAGTTAAGATTGATATTACTGACGATGGATTTGTATCAGTATGTGGACTTGACCAGGCAGGCATGGATCAGGCTATGAAGTATATTAAGACAATTGTGGAAGACTTTGAGGAAGGCAAGATCTATGAGGGTAAGGTAGTTAGCATTAAAGAGTTTGGCGCGTTTATTGAATTTGCTCCAGGCAAAGAGGGAATGGTTCATATCTCTAAAGTGGCTAATGAAAGAATTGACCACGTTGAAGATGTTCTTACACTTGGCGATAAAGTTAAATGTAAGTGCATGGGTAAGGATAAGATGGGAAGAATCAGTTTCTCAATCAAGGATGCAATGTAATCAGGTTATTAATATAAGATGAATAGTGAAGAGGTGCGGATATGGTAGATCAGAATTGTGCATATTGCGTTGAAGGTGAACTTGTTGCAAAGTTCGGAATTAAAATATGTGAACTTGAGACATCAAAGGTGTATTTATTTAAGGAGCAGAGCCATCCGGGCAGATGTATTGTTGCCCATAAGAAGCATGTTGGCGATATGAATGAACTCACAGCAGAGGAGAGAGCAGCTTATTTTGAAGATGTTGCAAGAGTTGCAAGAGCAATTATGGCTGCCTTCCATCCTGATAAGGTTAATTATGGTGCTTATGGTGATACAGGACATCACCTCCACTTCCATCTCTGTCCTAAGTATAAGGATGAGTTTGAATGGGGAGGAGTATTCCTTATGAACCCAGACAAAAAGTACCTTTCAGATGAGGAATATGCCGATATGATTGAAAAAATCAAGGCAAACCTTTAATTAATAATGCGTATTAAGGAAGAAGGAGTTTTTTGAT
>CALZFR010000148.1 GCA_945648485.1 uncultured Eubacterium sp.
ACACTAAGAGACTTCTATCAGTATAACAAAAACAAAACAATTCACACAAACGATATGCTTGTAGCATTAGGTGGTGGAGTTGTAGGTGACCTGACAGGATTTGCAGCTGCCAGTTATTTAAGAGGTGTTGATTTTATCCAGATTCCTACCTCTCTTCTTGCTCAGGTTGATTCGAGTATTGGTGGAAAGACTGGCGTAGATTTCAGGTCGTATAAGAATATGGTTGGTGCATTTCATCAGCCAAAGCTTGTATATATGAATACGTCAACGCTTAAATCACTTAGTGATAGATTGTTTAATTCTGGTTTTGGTGAAATATTAAAGCATGGTCTTATAAAGGATTACTCTTATTTTACATGGCTTAAGGATAATGTTGACAGGATTAATGCAAGGCAGGATGATGCATTATGTGAAATGATTTCTGTCAGCTGTAATATTAAACGCAGAGTTGTAGAACTTGATCCTACTGAAAAGGGAGACAGGGCTTTATTAAACTTTGGACATACTCTTGGGCATGCTATTGAAAAATTAATGGATTTTTCTCTTTATCATGGAGAATGTGTTGTGCTGGGTATGATTGCAGCTCTTAAGATATGTGTTTCCAAGGGGACAATAACGGATGCACAGTTTAATGATATTACAGAAGTGTTTAAATCTTATAAATTTCCTTTGTCTGTGTCTGGTATTACTATTGACAGGGTTATTGAAGTTTCCAAGAATGATAAGAAGATGGATGGTGGAAAGATTAAATTCATACTTCTTTCTGAAATGGGTAATGCGTATATCGACCGAGATGTGACAGATAATGATATGGCTGAAGCTCTGGTTGGAATAATAGATTAGTTTTGTGGGGATAATATGGTGGATAAACAAAATAAAAACAAAATAAATCCAATAGTATTATATTCTGTGCTGGTTGTTGTTCTTACCTTTGTTGACCAGATTACCAAAATTGCAGCTACTGGATTAAAGGGGAAAACAGGGATACCTGTTGTTGAAGGTGTATTTGAGTTTTTTTACCTTGAGAATACAGGGACTGCCTGGGGAATGTTTGCTGGAGCAAGATATATTTTCCTGATTATTACATGTATTGTAATTGCTGTTATTACATATATTGTCGTAAAGATGCCTTTTAATAAAAGATATATTCCATTATATATATCAATGGAATTGCTTGCAGCCGGAGGTCTGGGTAATTTTATTGACAGACTGTTTCTTGGATATGTAAGAGATTTTCTATATTTTAAATTGATTGATTTTCCTGTTTTTAATGTGGCAGATTCTTATGTAACAATAGGATTAATAATCCTCATTATTCTCATTATGTTTGTATATAATGAAAAGGATTTTGGATTTCTGCCATTTGTAAAGGATAAGAACAATGAGCAGTAAAATTATTATAAAAAATGTTGAACCTGAATATAATGGTCAGCGTATTGATAAGTTTCTTTCTGAGACACTGCCGGAATACTCCCGTTCTTTTATTCAGAAAGTTGTAAAAGATGGTGGTGTTTTAGTAGATGAAAAATGTGTCAAGAGTAATTATAAGCTGTCAGCAGGACAGATTTTAAAGCTTAATGTTCCAGAACTTGTTGAGCCTGATATTATTCCGGAGGATATTGCTCTGGATATTCTGTATGAAGATGATGACATCATAGTAGTTAATAAACCTAAGGGAATGGTTGTACATCCAGCTGCAGGCCATTATACTGGAACTCTTGTGAATGCATTAATGTATCATTGCCGTGATAATCTTTCTGGAATTAACGGGGTTACAAGACCAGGTATAGTACACAGAATTGATATGAATACAACGGGTGTGCTAGTTGCCTGTAAGAATGATGCTGCACATATATTTTTATCAGAACAGCTTGCAGTTCATTCGATTACAAGAAAGTATAATGCAATAGTTCATAACAGTTTTAAAGATAATTCTGGGACTGTGGATGCACCAATAGGACGACATCATATTGACAGAAAAAAGATGGCTATTGATTATAAAAATGGAAGAAATGCTGTAACGCATTATTCTGTCATCAGTAATTATGGAAAATATGCACATATTGAGTGTCAGCTTGAAACGGGAAGAACTCATCAGATAAGGGTTCATATGTCAAGTATTGGTCATCCGCTATTAGGTGATGATGTATATGGTTCAGGAAAATCTCCATACAGATTGGAAGGACAGACGCTTCATGCCAGGGTTTTAGGATTTGTGCATCCATCTACGGGAAAATATATGGAATTCGAAGCGCCACTTCCTGATTATTTTAAAGAAATAATTGTTGACTTGGAAAATAAATGCAAATAATATATATTGCAGCATGTTATTTTGTCTGGAGGCATATGTATGAGAAGAAGAGAGTTTATTGATTTGATACTTGACAGTATTTCTGATAAGTTTGATATATATCACAATTACTGGTTTGATAATACCAAGTTTGTAATATATGCGTATAGTTATAACCAGAATAATAGATTCGCATCTTCTACAGAGGCTTCTAAACTCTGGGAAGCCAATTCATATGAACATCTGTTTTTTATAAACTGCGATAATCTTGATATTGATAAGTTTAACGAATTAAAAAGTTTTGCAATCAATAAAATTGAACCTCATTTCGT
Organism: uncultured Eubacterium sp.; assembly: GCA_945648485.1. GTDB lineage: Bacteria > Bacillota > Clostridia > Lachnospirales > Lachnospiraceae > Lachnospira. Next base: position 2,623 of record CALZFR010000148.1, read on the forward strand.
AAGAGGAGATGGAAAAACTCCTGTTAAGCATCATTTATATTCTCATATTTCATTTATTGTTATTACAAGAAATAAACCTTCCCAGGAAGTGTGTGATGCCATTAAGAATATAACATGGACAAAGAATTATGCTTTTTCAACTAAGGGGTACTGTGACCTTAGAATGGTTTGTGTAACACCAAGAGAGTACAATGTTGTTTCTAATGAGAATGGAGATGAAATAAAAGATTTCTTAAGGGATATACTTCTTCATGTGGATCACTATGAGGATGATTAATACTGGATTTTAATATGTTTTTGTGTTATAATATTCACATAGTGAGGGTGTATATTTTACATATGGAGGTGTTATACCATGTACGACAATACAGTGATTACAATCGGAAGAGAATTCGGAAGCGGTGGACATGAAATTGGTATGAAACTTGCTGAAAGACTTGGTGTTAAGTGCTATGACAAGGAGCTTTTACAGCTTGCTGCAAAGAACAGTGGTCTGTGTGAGGAATTATTTGCCTCACAGGATGAGAAGCCAACTAACAGTTTCCTTTATTCACTTGTTATGGACACATATTCATTAGGTTATTCTAATTCTTATGTTGATATGCCTATTAATCATAAGGTATTTCTGGCACAGTTTGATACTATAAAAAAGCTGGCTGAGAATGAGTCTTGTGTTATTGTTGGCAGATGTGCCGATTATGCTCTTGAGGATGATCCTAATTGTGTAAGTGTATTCATTAAGGCACCAATGAAGGATAGAGTAGAAAGAATCAAAAAAATTTATAATATTACTGATTCAAAAGCATCAGATTTAATACAGAAAACTGATAAGAAGAGGGCAAGTTATTATAATTATTATTCAAGCAAGAAATGGGGAGAAGCTAGAAGTTATGATCTTTGCCTTGATTCAAGTGATCTTGGAATTGAGGGAGCTATTTCTCTTATCTGTGAATATATCAAGATTAAAGAGGAACATTTAAAATCTAAGTAAGTATATATTTTTATTGATGTTATGGGTATTGAGTATAGAAAAACTAAAAGAATTGATATAAAAAAATGGTTTTTGGGTGGTAATTCAAAGATTTATCTGATAATTCTTATTGTTTTTCTGGTTGTTGCAGTATTTGCTTTTAATGTACTTAAAGATGTAGACAGCGGCAAATCAGGAGAGGAGCAGTCATTTTTTTCTATTGATGAAGAAACTAATGAATCTTCATCGAAGAGTGATGATAATAATAAGTTTATTGAAGACAGTCAGAGTTATAAAATCCGAATTAATAAGTCGACCCACGTTTTATCAGTTTTTAAGATGTTAAGAGATGGAATGTATTATCCTGCATATACTTTTCATTGTGCAATTAATTCTAATGTAGAGACAGGTGATACTGTTATTCAGGGTAAGCAGACCTGGATACTGAATAATGATTATTCCTATGGTCATTATGCGTCTCTTTTAGGTAATGGTGCGTATATTCATTCTGCACCATATTGGAGTCAGAATAAGACCAGTCTCAGTGTGACAGCATATAATAATATTGGTAAGACTGTTTCAGTTGGTTCAATATATCTTAAAGCTGCAGATGCAAAGTGGATATATGAAAATTGTGGCATTAACATTCCGGTAGAGATATATGAAGACCCAGAGGAAGAGCCAATTATTCAGCTGGAAGATTTTTCCAAGCTGCCTGGCAGTGCATATTATGACCCAAGCGATAAAGAATAGTTATTTTAGATAGTTAATATTTAACTCCACCTCAACTTTGGTTGGGGTGGAGTTTTTAGCAGATAAATTATTAATCTTTTCTAAGGTGAACAGCATTACGGGCTTTACGTTTGT
>CALZFR010000149.1 GCA_945648485.1 uncultured Eubacterium sp.
TCCAGATATCCTCTACATACTCCTCAATAGTTCTGTCTGATGAGAACTTACCTGCATTAGCCACATTAAGCATAACAGACTTAGCCCATCCTGCCTTGTCGTTATACTTCTCCTCAATTCTCTTCTGTGCATCTGCATATGAGCGGAAATCCTTAAGAATGAAGTAAGTATCTGCTCTTCTTCCACCCTGGTTATTAAGAAGTGAATTGTAGATATCCCTGAACAGCTCTGTATCCTGTGGTGAGAACTTACCATTAATAAGCTCCATGAGAACCTCTCTGATATCCTGGTCGTTATTGAATATCTCCATTGGGTCGTAGCCGCCCTCGTTCTCGTACTTAATAACCTCATCTGAGCTTAAACCAAAGATAACTGCGTTATCCTCGCCAACCTCCTGGACAATCTCAACATTAGCACCATCCATGGTACCAAGAGTCATGGCACCATTAAGCATGAACTTCATGTTACCTGTACCAGAAGCCTCCTTAGAAGCTGTTGAAATCTGCTCAGATACATCTGCTGCCGCAAATATAATCTCGGCATTAGATACTCTGTAATTCTCTATGAATACAACCTTAATCTTGCCATTGATTGAAGCATCGTTATTAATAACATCAGCAACACTGTTAATAAGCTTAATTGTAAGCTTGGCAATCTTGTATCCTGCTGCTGCCTTTGCTCCAAATATAAATGTTCTTGGAGTCATCTCCATATCAGGATGCTTCTTTAACTGGTCATACAGATACATTACATGGAGAATATTAAGAAGCTGTCTCTTGTACTCATGAAGTCTCTTAACCTGGACATCAAATATTGAGTTAGGGTCAACATCGATTCCGTTGTGCTCCTTAATATACTTTGCAAGACGAACCTTGTTCTTGTACTTAATCTGCATAAACTCACTCTGGCACTTGGCATCATCCACATATACAGCAAGCTTCTTAAGCTCTGACAGGTCTGTAATCCAGCCATCACCAATCTTGTCTGTAACCCAGTCAGCAAGAAGTGGATTACCATGAAGAAGGAATCTTCTCTGTGTGATACCATTAGTCTTGTTGTTGAACTTCTCAGGCATCATCTCATAGAAATCTTTAAGTTCCTGATTCTTCAAGATCTCTGTGTGAAGCTTAGCAACACCATTTACAGAGAAGCCTGCAGCTATGGCAAGATGAGCCATTTTAACCTGACCATCATATATAATTGCCATCTTTCTGATTTTCTCCTGGTTACCAGGATATTTAGCCTTAATCTCTTCAACAAATCTTCTGTTAATCTCTTCAACAATCTGGTAAATTCTAGGAAGAAGTCTTGAGAACAGCTCGATTGGCCATTTTTCAAGAGCCTCAGCCATAATTGTATGGTTAGTGTAGGCAACTGTCTTAGTTGTAACATCCCATGCCTCATCCCACTCAAGTCCTTCCTCATCCATGAGGATTCTCATAAGCTCTGCAACTGCAACTGTTGGATGAGTATCATTAAGCTGGAATACAACCTTCTCGTACAGCTTTCTCACATCATCATGTCTTTCCTTATACGAAGCAACAGCACGCTGTACAGTAGCAGATACGAAGAAATACTGCTGCTTAAGACGTAACTCCTTACCTGCGTAATGGTTATCGTTAGGATAAAGTACCTCAACAATGTTCTTTGCAAGGTTTTCTTCCTCAACAGCCTTCTGGTAATCACCCTTATCGAAAAGGCTTAAGTTAAATGTATCAACTGGCTCTGCATCCCAGATTCTTAAACTGTTAACTGTATTCACGCCATATCCTATAACTGGCATATCATAAGGAATAGCTGTAACTGCCCTGTAATCCTCCTGGACATACATATCTCTTCCTGTCTTCTCGTCCTTATATGAACGTACATATCCGCCAAATTTAACTGTAGTAGCATACTCAGATCTCTTTATCTCAAATGGATTGCCATGCTTAAGCCAGTTGTCCGGTGCCTCAACCTGATAACCATCCTTAATCTGCTGCTTGAACATACCATATTTGTAGCGGATACCACATCCGTATGCAGGATACTCAAGAGTTGCAAGGGAATCAAGGAAACATGCTGCAAGACGTCCCAGACCACCATTACCAAGAGCTGCATCTGGTTCCTGGTCCTCGATTACGTTAATATCTACTCCTAACTCTTCCAACACATCCTTAACATCATTATAAACAGTAAGGTTAATCATATTGTTGCCTAAAGCTCTTCCCATGAGAAACTCCATAGACATATAGTAAACACACTTGGCATCCTGTTTTGCATACTCCTTCTGGGTTGCAATCCATTTATCAATGATAATATCCTTGACAGCGTAAGCTACAGCCTGAAACTGCTGCTGTTTGTCAGCTTCATCAAAATTCTTTCTGTAAAGAGTCTTACAGTTGCTGATAATGCTTTTCTTAAATTCTTCCTTGTCAAATATCTTTTTAGTATCTGCCATATTTTCCCTCCTGTTATTGTTTTTCTTTCTCCACATCATGCCTTAATTACTCACTCTCTCGCATTATGCTATATGTTATCCACCCTCTGCTACATTATTATAGTAAAAAAAAATGTGCATAACCTAATGAGGATTATACACATTTTTTCCATTATTTGCAATTATTTGATTAATCAGATTTTTTCAACGCCAAAGCTTACATTCTCGCCGTTGATATCCCATTCTTTCACAAAGCCCTTAGCCTCGCCCTGTAGAATAGAATCAGCAAGACAAACCTTCTGAATCTGCTCTGAGTTGTCTTCCATAAGCTTTGCTATTTTATCATTGCCTGATACGGTAACAGCAATCTTATCCATAACCTCAAAATCCGCATCCTTACGCATTGTCTGGATTTTACTGATAATTTCACGTACAAATCCTTCATTGATAAGCTCTGGAGTAAGGTTGGTATCCATAACTACGGTTATACCCTTATCTGAATTTGCCACAAATCCTTCCATCTGTGTCATCTCGATAAGAAGGTCTTCCTTAGTAAGCTCAATATCCTGTCCAGCTACATTAAGCTTAAGAACTCCATCAGTATTAAGCTCATCCATAGCCTTGTTGCCATCCAGCTCAGAGAGAGTCTTTCTGATGTCATTAAGAATCTTTCCGTATTTTGGTCCTAATGTCTTAAGCTGTGGCTTGAAGCTGTATGATGTGAAATCTCTTACATCATCCTTGTACTCAACTTCCTTCACATTAAGCTCATCAGCGATGATTGCTGTGAAGAAATCATTAAGCTTCCAGTCAGCCTTAATGAACATCTTGCCGATTGGCTGTCTGTTCTTGATATTAGTAGCATTTCTGCAGGCACGTCCGATAACAACTGCATCAAGAACGTCCTCCATGCTGTCCTCCAGCTCCTTGTCAATCCATGCTTCATTTGCAACTGGGAAGTCGCAGAGATGGATGCTTTCAGGAGCACTCTTATCAATGCTGCATACCAGGTTTCTGTATATGCTTTCTGTCATAAATGGAATCATTGGAGCAGATACCTTGCACAGTGTAACAAGTGTTGTGTACAGTGTCATGTATGCATTAATCTTGTCCTGTTCCATTCCCTTAGCCCAGAATCTCTCACGGCATCTTCTTACATACCAGTTAGAGAGCTCATCTACAAAGTCCTCAAGAACTCTTGCTGTCTCTGTAATCTTGTAATTCTCAAGGTAGTTATCAACTGTCTTAATAAGAGTATTGAGCTTGGAAAGAATCCATTTGTCCATAACTGGAAGCTTATCATACTCAAGTGTGTACCTGGTAGCATCGAAATCATCTATATTTGCATACAGAACGAAGAATGCGTATGTGTTCCAGATTGTTCCCATGAACTTTCTCTGACCCTCTGTAACTGCCTTGTCATTGAATCTGTTAGGAAGCCAAGGTGCTGAATTCTCATAGAAATACCATCTTATGGCATCTGCACCATGTGTCTTTAATGCGTCAAATGGGTCTACTGCGTTACCCTTTGACTTACTCATCTTCTGTCCATCTGCATCCTGTACATGACCCAGTACGATAACATTCTCGTACGGAGCCTTGTTAAACAGCAGTGTTGATATAGCAAGCAGTGAGTAGAACCATCCTCTTGTCTGGTCAACAGCCTCTGATATGAACTTGGCAGGGAACTGCTGCTCGAATACCTCTTTATTCTCAAATGGATAGTGATGCTGTGCAAATGGCATTGAACCTGAATCAAACCAGCAGTCAATAACCTCCGGAACTCTCTTCATTATTCCTTTACATTTAGGGCACTTGCAAGTAACAGCATCAATATATGGTCTGTGAAGTTCTATATCATCAGGGCAGTTGTCTGAGTTAGCCTTTAACTCTTCAATACTTCCGATTGACATCATCTCTCCACAATCCTCACACTGCCAGATATTAAGCGGTGTACCCCAATATCTGTTACGGGAGATTCCC
>CALZFR010000150.1 GCA_945648485.1 uncultured Eubacterium sp.
CATGGGACATAAGAGAGTGTTTCCATACCGTTTTGAAGCCCAGGAAAGGGCATTGATGGGTGGCATGAGAGGTGTGGGATTTTCTGCACTATTAGGACTTGCTGACTTTAGAAAAGATGCTTTTGCAAGTGCACTTCACGTATATTATCTTCAGCGAAAATATCCATATGCAGAGTATTCGCTGTCATGTCCAAGGCTTCGCCCCATAATTAACAACGACAGGATTAATCCTCTGGATGTAGGTGAGAGACAGTTGTGTCAGGTTTTATGTGCATACAGGATTTTTCTGCCATATGTGGGTATTACAGTTTCCTCCCGTGAACAGAAACATTTCAGGGATGGTATTGTAAAAATTGCCGCTACTAAAGTATCAGCCGGTGTGTCAACTGGAATTGGAGACCATGAAAGCAAATATACAGGTAAGGATAATGGTAATACTGGTGATGAGCAGTTTGAGATATCTGATGGCAGAAGCTTTGACCAGATGTATGCCGATATGACAGATGAGGGTATGCAGCCAGTCTTAAATGATTATGTATATGTGGGCTGATAATCATTATTAATTCTTAATAACAAATCTATGTGCCTTTTTCCTATTTTAATTTCTCCAGTGATATCCTATGCAACGTAAGATAGTAGATAATTCTTACAGGAAGGAGATTATAGAATATGGGTACAGTAATACAATACATACTCTATCTTATGCTTGATGGTATTTTAAGCTAAGGTTCTGTTTAAAGGTATTATAACATTATTATAACATTATTATTCCGAGTGCAGCCGGTTTTCTGGCTGCACTTTTTATGTAGTGTACCTGGCTGTACATTTTTTACATTGAAATCTTTATACAATCTTAATACTGACAAAGCCTTATTTATACGTCCTTTATATCAATTAAGATAGAATAAAGACGATAAAAAGGAACTGTTAAGATTGTACAGGTGTTATATATGTTTAGAAATAAAAAACAGGAACAGAGACATATCACTTCATTTCAGATTATTATTCTTGGTTTTTTGTCAATTGTTATTGTGGGTACCATCTTGTTAATGCTCCCATTTGCTACCAGAGAGGGCAAGGGGGCATCTTTTATTGATGCTTTATTTACCGCTACCTCTGCTGTGTGTGTTACAGGACTTGTGGTTCATGACACAGCTACATACTGGTCTGTATTTGGACAGGGGGTAATCCTTCTGCTTATACAGATTGGAGGTATGGGCATTGTGACTGTGGCTGTAGCGATGGCCTCCATATCTGGAAGAAAGATTGGTCTGATGCAGAGAAGTACCATGCAGGAGGCTATTTCTGCCCATCATATTGGAGGAATTGTGAGATTAACCAAATTCATATTAAAGACCACAGTGATTATTGAATTTGTGGGGGCAGTATTTCTTATGCCTGTATTCTATAAAGAATTTGGCCCAGTTAAGGGAATGTGGTATTCTCTTTTCCATTCCATTTCGGCATTCTGTAATGCAGGCTTTGATCTTATTGGCGTTAAGGAGCAGTTTTCTTCTCTTACATCATATTCCTCAGGAACGATGCTTAATATTACAGTTATTGCGTTGATTGTTATAGGAGGTATCGGATTCTTAACATGGGAAGATATTAAGAATAATAAATGGCATTTTAAGAAGTACAGAATGCAGAGCAAGGTAATTTTGTCTGTATCAGTTATACTTATTATTTTTCCAGCAATATACTTTTTCTTTGGTGAGTTTAATAATCTGCCATTAAAGGATAGAATATGGTGTTCACTGTTTCAGGCTGTTACACCCCGAACTGCCGGGTTTAACACAGCAGATTTAACAGTTTTAAGCCAGACAGGGCAGATGCTGATTATTATGTTAATGCTTATTGGAGGCTCGCCGGGTTCCACAGCGGGAGGTATGAAGACCACTACAATAGCGGTGTTATTTTCAACAGCCTGTTCTGTTTTCAGGAAGGAAGAATATACACATTTCTTTAATAGGCGTATTCCAGAAGGTACTGTTAAGAACGCAGCTACTATTTTTTTAATGTATATTGTTTTATTTGTTGGAGGGGGCATGGTTATTAGCAGGGTTGAGAATCTGCCTATACTGGTATCTTTGTTTGAAACGGCATCAGCCATAGGTACTGTGGGACTTACACTTGGTATTACACCATCCCTTGGACTGGTTTCTCATTTAATACTAATATGCCTTATGTTTTTTGGAAGAGTTGGAGGACTGACGTTGATATTTGCAACAATGAACAGCAGGGCAAAGAATGGAGCTAAATATCCACAGGAAAAAATAACAGTTGGTTAATGGAGGAGTGTATGAAATCTGTATTATTAATTGGTCTTGGAAGATTTGGACGTCATATTGCGTTGAAACTAAATGAAATGAACCATCAGGTAATGGCTGTAGATATTAACGAGGACAGAGTTAATGCTGTGCTGCCATACACAACTAATGCCCAGATTGGTGATGCTACACGGGAGGATTTCCTTGAGTCACTGGGAGTTAATAATTTTGATGTGTGTATTGTGGCAATAGGAGATGATTTCCAGAGTTCTCTTGAGACAACATCACTTCTTAAAGAGCTGGGAGCAAAATATGTTGTTTCAAGGGCTGCAAGAGATGTGCATGCTAAATTCCTGTTAAGGAATGGTGCTGATGAAATTGTGTATCCAGAAAAGCAACTTGCCGCCTGGACTGCGATAAGATATACAGCGGATCATATTCTTGATTATATTGAGCTGGATAATGAGCATGCAATATTTGAAATAACAACACCTGAGAATTGGGTTGGTAAGACTGTAGGAGAAGTGGATGTACGTAACAAGCATGGAATAAATATTATGGCAATTAAGCATAATGGAGAGATGCAGCTTAATATATCATCTCAGACATGTTTTGTTAAAGGGGATTCTATTATGGTTCTTGGAAATACTAAAGACATGCAGAGGTGTTTTCATATATAATTTTTAATATGATTTTGACTAACTGGCTGTACTAGTATATAATGAAAATATAGCACTTAATCGTTTTCGTAAATAAACTCAGATTGGAGAAAAGTATAGTATGTTAGTTGATAAGGCTAAGGATAACCTTGTTAATGGTGTTCTCCCATTCTGGATGAACCTTATGGATAAGGAATACGGCGGCTTCTATGGAGCAGTGGATTATGATCTTAAGGTTGATAAGAAGGGTGAAAAGGGGACTATTCTGGTTAGCAGAATAATGTGGCTGTTTTCCAGAGCACATATTCAGCTTGGCGATATACAATATCTTGAAACAGCACGGCATGCCTATGAGTATTTCCATCGGAACTGTTATGATAAGGAATATGGTGGACTGTACTGGTCTACTAATTATGATGGAACACCATGTGATGTGGTTAAACATACGTATACCATGTCTTATGGCATATATGGTCTTGTGGCATACTATGAGGCAAGTGGTAATCATGATATTCTTGATGAAGCATATGAACTGTACCATTTTATTGAGGAAAGGTGTACAGATTCAGACGGATATCTGGAAGAATTTGACAGGTTCTTTAATGTGAAGGACAATGAAAAGGTATCAGATGCTCTTGCTCCAAGAGGATTCTATGCTGACAGGACGATGAATACGCTTCTTCACCTGCTTGAGGCATACACAGAACTGTTCAGGGTTGATAATGACCCAGCCGTGAAGAACAGTGTGATTAAGCTTCTGGATATATTTGTTAATAAAGTGTACTGCCCTGATAAGAGAAGACTGGAGGTGTTCTTTGATAAGGAATATAACAGTCTTGTGGATACACAGTCCTATGGACATGATATTGAGAGTGCATGGTTAATTGATTATGCGGTAGCTGTTCTTAAGAGTAAAGGGGCGGATGGAGATAAATATGTCTCTGAACTTTTTGAACAAATCGGACATATGAACGATGATTTAAGAGACAGCGTATATAACAGGGCATTGAAAGACAATCGTATGACTCAGGATATTGTAGAGGGTGTGGATAATAACACAAGAGTATGGTGGGTTCACGCAGAGGCAGTTAATGGTTTCTCTAAAGGATTTACAGAACAGCCGGATCATCCTGAATACATGGATGCAGCCATGGGTATATTGGATTATATCGAGAAGCATTTTATTGATTCCAGAAGTGGAGAGTGGTATAACGAATTGGATGGGAAGAGTGATTTGCCTAAGCATAAAGAACTGGCTGGTCCATGGAAGTGTCCATATCACAATGGAAGAATGTGGCTTGAACTTATGAATCTGTAGTTGGCAGCAGATGTTGCGTATTATAAGAACGGAATGATACAAGGGTACACAAATCAGAGCTCTTATCATGCTTGCATGATAAGAGCTCTGACCTTTTTACCTTTGTATTATCTTCTCTGGAAAAACACAACCATAGTATGCAACT
>CALZFR010000151.1 GCA_945648485.1 uncultured Eubacterium sp.
CATAGATTGGAGCAAGCTCATGCTGTGCAGGAGCAACCTCGTTATGCTGTGTCTTGGAAGATACACCCATCTTCCATAATTCTTCGTTAACATCCTTCATGAATGAAGATATTCTTTCTGGAATTGCACCGAAGTAGTGGTCATCAAGTTCCTGACCCTTAGGAGGCATAGCACCGAAAAGTGTACGTCCTGTAAAGATAAGGTCTTTTCTCTGTAAATATTTTTCTCTGTCTACAATGAAGTACTCCTGCTCAGCACCAACTGATGGAGTAACCTTCTTTGAAGTTGTGTTACCAAAGAGTTTTAAGATTCTTAATGCCTGTATGTTAATTGCGTCCATTGAACGAAGAAGAGGAGTCTTCTGGTCAAGAGCTTCGCCTGTATATGAACAGAAAGCAGTTGGAATGCAGAGAGTAGCACCGGCAGCATCCTCACGGACAAAAGCTGGAGATGTGCAGTCCCATGCTGTATATCCTCTTGCCTCAAATGTTGCTCTTAATCCACCTGATGGGAATGATGAAGCATCTGGCTCACCCTTGATAAGCTCTTTACCTGAGAACTCCATAAGAACCTTTCCGTTTTCCTTAGGAGCAGAGATAAATGAATCATGCTTCTCAGCAGTTGTTCCTGTAAGTGGCTGGAACCAGTGTGTATAGTGTGTAGCACCCTTCTCAATAGCCCAGTCCTTCATTGCGTTGGCAATTACATCGGCATCGGCCAGTTCAAGTTCTTTCTCACCAGCCATAACAGCCTTGAGATTCTTGTAAACGTTCTTTGGCAGACGTTCTTTCATTACTGTGTCATTAAACACGTTTTCGCCGAAAATGTCGGCAACATTGAATAATTCACCCATGTCTTTGTCTTCCTTCCTTTTTCGTAAAAATTTTTTTAACACTAAAACTAAAAAAGGCATTCCTATTCACACGAATGTATAAATGGGAACGCCGTTGTTCTAAATGTTAAATTAGCGACATCACTGTCTTTAAATAAAATAACTCAAAAACAGATAATATGCAAGAGGTTTTTTAAAAAATATTAATTTTTTTAATCTGAAGCCTGCCATAGCTTAAAATATATACTTAAGACAGACCTATAAATTAATTATTCACTGGTTGAATTTAAAACACCTTCACCAACATACATACCCTGAACGATAATACGTTTATCACCTGTTGCGGTACAAGTCGACAGCGTAACAATCTGTGTTGCGTTGGATACATCGACACCTGTGTCATACATAGATAAATCCTTCATCTCTGCAGCATACTCCCGTAAAGATGCAACATTAGGGAAGTTAAATGTGTAAGTAGGACTGATAGGCTCATCAATATGCACTGAAAATATCTTGTACTGAATAATTCTGTTGCCTGTATACAGGTAGAATACATCGTTTCCTTCAGTATTATAGTGGTTCTGGTTCTGATAATACTTAAGAGGAGCGAACATACCATCATTCTTCATGTGGTGGCCATAGAGAATAACATTAGTGCTTGAAATTCCGTCTTTAATCCGATAGTCCTCGAATACGCATCCTGAGCTGTTATTGGTTCCGTCAAATGAATGGTTAAGGTAATAATCATTATCTGACCCCTGAACCAGAGGCAGTCTTGTGTTAGAAGCTGGAAGATAGAAATATCCTATGGCATCAGAATTGATGGAAAGCAGCTTCTCATGGTCGTAGTCAAAGGCTTCAACCTGAATATTAGCAGAATTATCCGGGTCTTCAGTGATGATTGAAGCGATATGTCCTGAGTTGTTCAAAACTTCATTGGACACATTTGAATAAATCTTATCGCTTTCATAGTATTTGTAGAAAATCATAAAAATCTGAGATCCGGCAAACACGAAAATGCAGGCAGCCACAATCATAATGGCTATTCTTATGTAAAGATTCTTTTTTTCTTCAGGCGTTCTTGCAGAACGCTGGGCAGCTCCAACAGCCATGGAACCGCCAGAGGCAAGTCCCATTCTGTAGGATTTAGTGTTAAGTGTTTTCATGAAAATAAATACTCCAAATTATTTAAAAATACATATTTCAGGCTTTATCAGCTGAACCAAAGAGAGTGATCTTCTCACGGACAGTTTCTTTGATTGCCTCAGCACCAGGAGCCAGAAGCTTTCTAGGATCAAATCCCTTACCTTCAAGATCTTTTCCGGCCTCAATGTATTTTCTTGTGGCAGCAGCAAATGAAAGCTGGCATTCTGTGTTAACATTAATCTTAGCAACTCCAAGGCTGATTGCCTTCTTAATCATATCTTCTGGAATACCTGTACCACCATGAAGGACTAATGGCATATCACCAACTTTTTCCTTGACAGCTTCAAGAGTTTCAAAGCTGAGTCCCTTCCAGTTTGCTGGATATTTTCCGTGAATATTGCCGATTCCGGCAGCAAGCATTGTGACACCTAAATCAGCAATTGCTTTGCACTCGTTAGGATCTGCACATTCACCCATACCTACGACACCATCTTCCTCGCCGCCGATAGAGCCTACTTCAGCCTCAAGTGACATACCCTTTTCGTTTGTAACAGCAACTAATTCCTTTGTCTTGGCAATATTCTCATCAATTGGGTAATGAGAACCATCAAACATTATTGAAGAGAAACCTGCTTCAATACATTTGTAGCAGCCTTCATAGGTTCCGTGATCAAGATGTAAAGCTACAGGAACTGTGATGTTTTGCTCCTCAATTAAAGCTTTAACCATGGAAGATACTACCTTAAATCCGCCCATATACTTACCGGCACCCTCAGAAACACCGAGGATTACTGGCGAATTCATCTCCTGAGCTGTAAGAAGGATGGACTTTGTCCATTCAAGATTGTTGATATTAAACTGGCCAACAGCGTATCCGTTTGCACGAGCCTTTGTCAGCATGTCCTTTGCAGTAACTAACATATTAATACCTCCATTTCAAAACATATAGGATATTATACTCTACATTGAGCAAAATGGAAAGCAATATTTTGCTGTTGTATAAAGATGGTAAAAAGGATATAATCTGATATGTCAGGCAAAAGAAAATGCTTACTGTAGCCGGTTGTAAAATTTATATGCCAGGCGCAGTACAGTTTCATTTCAGAACAGAGGTGTTTATGAATTACTTAAATTGTATGTCAGAGCTTGTTAAAGGGAAGGCAGGCAGACTTTTACAGATGATAAGCCTTGAAATTGATTTCTATGATGCAGAGGCTCATGCAGGAACTTCTTTTAAGCCATTTATTGGTTTTATGATGTTTTTTGCAGGATTTGTTATTATATTCATTGGAATCGTAAAGATAAACGATGCAAAAAAGCAGTGGAATCTATTCTATGACCAGAGAGACAGGAAAGATTTCTCTGAACCTAAGTATGAGAAGGAGAAAAGGACAGGAAAGATACTGGTGGCTGCCGGTGTGATTCTGATTCTTCTGTCATTTATTCTGCTGCCTTTGTAGTAAAGGATTGGAAGACAGAAATTCTTCCGACTTTCATGTGGGTATCATTCATGCGCGTATTACAGCCATTAAATGAAAACAGTCAAATAAGAAAGCCCCTCTTACTTATGTAAGCAGGGCTTTCTTATATTGATGAATCATCACTCACGAATAATGATTCTGTTATTTAGTTGTAGGTTTGTAAAAAATACTTTAAAAAGAAAAAATCAAAATGAGAAAATGTAAAAAATACAACTTGTTGAAATTTAAAATGAGAATTCTTAATTTCTTAAGTTGCTTTTAGTATATGGGTAAATAATTAAAAAATGGTGTTTTTGCTGTTAATATTGGGTAAACTATTTGTTAATAATATGTGAATGGCAAAAACAGCATAAACACAGGGCTTTTTTACATATCTTCCAGCTTTTCAGGTTCGTCATATTCAACCCCGAAGGTTTCAACAGTAACTTTTAACATAACCTGTGGCTTCATTGGTCTGTCGTTCCAGTCTGTTCCGGTTGTGGCGATTTTATCCAGAACATCTTCTCCTTCGATAAGTTTGCCAAATGCAGCATAATCTCCGTCGAGATGTGGAGCTTTACTGTGCATGATAAAGAACTGGGAACCTGCAGAATCTGGAATCATTGTACGTGCCATTGAAAGCACTCCCTTTGTATGGAGAAGTTCATTCTTGAATCCATTGCTTGAAAACTCACCCTTGATGCAGTATCCAGGACCGCCCATTCCTGTTCCCTGAGGGTCGCCGCCCTGAATCATAAAACCAGGAATAATTCTGTGAAAGCCCACTCCATCATAGAATCCCTTCTTAATGAGGCTGATAAAGTTATTGACTGTGTTAGGGGCAATTTCTGGGTAAAGCTCAGCTTTCATGATATCCCCATTTTCCATCTCGATTGTTATAATTGGATTTTGGTTTGACATATGTTCTAATTCCTTTCATTGTTTGTTATAATA
>CALZFR010000152.1 GCA_945648485.1 uncultured Eubacterium sp.
TTCATAAGGAAGCTGCCGGAGGACGAAAGAGAGACTGTCTGTATTGACAAGGTATGATTATGATTTATTGACTACCATATTTATTAATCTTAATCCTGAAAAGACTATAAAATCAGAGAACACTCTGATAAGTATGCTGTCAACATTGCTTTCGGTTAATATAGAATCTGAGGAAAAGAAAAGGGTTCTTAAAGATAAGTATGGCATTGCAATGTCAGTTGAGTTGGAAAGAGAGGTGAGCTCCATGTGTAATTTAAGTGAAGCAATTGAAGAAAATGGTATTGAAAAAGGTAAAACTATTGCAATTTATGAATTAGTTCAATCAAAAGATATTATTCCTAAAGTTGGAGCAGAAAAACTTGGAATATCAATTGAGCAATTAAAAAATGATATGGAAATTGCCGGATTTACGTTTTCGAATTAAATTAATAATTATCAAAAATACAACTTGCATTTCTGCATAAATAAGAATATAATGTGGCTGGAGTTTGTTATAGAATTAACGAACCGGCGTGATTAATTTTTTTATGAAAGTATTTTGTTATAGCAAGATTTACTTTAATTTCAGAGATTGAAAGATAAAGACAGAAAAGCAGTGTGGTAATACACGCGGGATTGGAGGAGAAAATGAGTAATATTGAGGAACTGTCTGTTAATGCCATCAGGGTTTTATCAGCAGATGCAATTCAGAAAGCAAAATCAGGACATCCAGGACTTCCTTTGGGAGCTGCACCAGCAGCATATGAGTTATGGGCAAGACATATGAACCATAATCCTAAGAATCCTGAATGGAAAAACAGAGACAGATTTGTTCTTTCAGGTGGACACGGCTCAATGCTGTTATATTCGTTGTTACACTTATTTGGATATGGTGATTTAAGCATCGATGATATTAAGAATTTCAGACAGCTGAATTCTAAGACACCAGGTCATCCCGAGTATGGTCACACAGTAGGTATTGAGGCAACTACAGGTCCTCTTGGACAGGGAATGGCAATGGCTGTGGGAATGGCAATGGCAGAGGCTCATCTTGCAGCAGTATTTAACAAGGATGGTTACAATGTGGTTGACCATTACACCTATGTATTAGGTGGCGATGGATGCATGATGGAGGGTATATCATCAGAGAGCTTCTCTCTTGCAGGAACACTTGGACTGTCAAAGCTTATTGTTTTATATGATTCTAATAATATATCAATTGAAGGCAGCACTGATATTGCATTTACAGAGGATGTAATGAAGAGATTTGAGGCATTTGGATTCCAGACTATTGAGGTTGAGGATGGCAATGACCTTGGAGCAATCGGGGCTGCTATTGAAGAGGCTAAGGCTGATAAGAACAGACCTTCACTTATTAAGATTAACACTCTTATAGGATATGGCTGTCCTGCTAAGCAGGGTAAGGCAAGTGCACATGGAGAGCCATTAGGTGAAGATAATGTTGCAGCTTTAAAGGAAAATCTTGGCTGGCCATGCAAAGAGGCGTTTGAGGTGCCACAGGAAGTATATGACTACTATAAGGAGCTGGCTTCAGACAGGGCTAAGGCAGAGGATGAATGGAATAAGCTTTTTGCAGAGTATTGCAGCAAGTTCCCAGAGATGAAGGAGATGTGGGATAACTATTATAATGGATATGACATGTCCGATTTGTTCAATTCTGAGGAGTACTGGGCAGCTGGCGATAAGCCGGAAGCTACCAGAAACACATCTGGAACTGTGCTTAACCTCATTAAGCAGCATATGCCTAATATGATTGGTGGTTCAGCAGACCTTGCGCCTTCTAATAAGACTAATATGAAGGATGCCGGTGATTTCTCCAGGGATAATTATGCAGGAAGCAATATTCACTTTGGTGTAAGGGAGCAGGCTATGACGGCAATTACTAATGGTATTGCCCTTCATGGAGGTTTAAGACCATTTGCAGCAACATTCTTCGTATTCAGCGATTATACCAAGCCAATGGCAAGACTTTCATCCCTTATGAAGCTGCCTGTAACTTATATATTTACACATGATTCAATCGGAGTTGGAGAGGATGGCCCAACACATGAGCCAATTGAGCAGCTGGCTGCGCTCAGGTCTCTTCCTAACTTTACAGTGTTCAGACCATGTGATAAGGTTGAGACAAGTGCTGCATGGATGTACGCAGCTACATCTAAGGAGACTCCTACAGCCCTTGTTCTCACAAGACAGAATCTTCCACAGATGCCAGGCTCATCTAAGGAAGCCCTTAAGGGTGGATATATAATTGATGATTCTTCTAAAGCAGTGCCAGATGCAATTATTATTGCAAGTGGTTCTGAGGTTTCTCTTGCAGTTGAAGCTAAGGCTGAACTTGCAAAGAAGGATATTGATGTAAGAGTTGTAAGTATGCCAAGCATGGACCTTTTTGAGGAGCAAAGTGCTGAGTATAGGGAATCAGTTCTTCCTGATGCAGTAAGAAAGAGAGTAGCAGTTGAGGCTCTTTCTGATTTCGGATGGTACAGATATGTGGGACTTGACGGAGCTGTTGTGTCTATGAAGGGATTCGGAGCTTCTGGCCCTGCGGCTGAGCTTTTTAAGAAATTTGGTTTAACAACTGAGGCTGTTGTTAAGGCAGTTGAAGGGATTATGTAGACTATACGCACTGATTTTATGCAGGGTTTATGAAGGTTTCATGTAGGCTTCATGCAGATTTCATGAAGTGAGTTTCCTATGGTAGGATTGCTGTGATAAGTTTGCTGTGTAAGAGACGTGAAATATGAATTGAGGACGCCGCCGGCACCTGGTGCTGTGGCATATATAAACATCTGGAACTCGTCGAGAATCTAAGTGTTCCAGATGTTTATATATGCTACAGCGCCGGATGCCGGCGGCTGCTTGCAGGTAATCCTGGCAGGAATGAGGAAATTTAGTGCTTACAATAATGGGAGAAAAGGATTATAATGAAGAAAATTGATACAGGGAGGCGGCGTATGAGCTGGTTTCGCAGTGCAGGGGGCGAAAAGGTTAGATATACTACACAGTATGACAAGATGACAAAACAGCCTGTGGGAAGTCTTGTTATTACGCTTGGTATTCCAACGACAATAAGTATGCTGGTGACCAATATATATAATATGGTAGATACCATGTTTGTGGGAAAGCTGGGGACAAGTGCCAGTGGTGCGGTTGGTATTGTATTTGGGTTCATGTCAATACTTCAGGCATTTGGATTCTTATTTGGACAGGGAGCAGGAAGCATTATATCCAGAAGACTTGGAAATAAAGATGAGGATAGTGCGTCAGTGGTGGCATCCACAGCGTTTTTTTCATCTATGTTTATGGGACTTCTTATTGGGATTCTGGGAACTGTGTTTAATACCAAAATGGTGTATCTGCTGGGAAGTACGGACACAATACTTCCTTATGCGAAAACATACAGCCTGTTTATTATGGCAGCAGCGCCATTCATGACAAGTACATTTACAATGAATAACATATTAAGATTTGAGGGGAAGGCTTCTCTGTCAATGGTCGGACTTATGACTGGTGCAATTCTTAATATGGTTGGTGACCCTATATTAATGTTCGGACTTGATATGGGAATTGCAGGTGCGGGACTGTCTACAGCTATATCACAGTTTGTCAGCTTCTGCGTGCTGCTTTCCATGTTCCTTTCTGGAAAGACACAGAGCAAGCTGTCTGTAAGGAAAATCACAAGGGAATTCAATGTGCTGTTCGATATTGTGGCAACTGGTTTCCCAAGTCTTGTGAGACAGGGGCTTCAGGCAGTATCTACTATGATTCTTAACCAGCAGGCAAGGATATATGGAGATGCAGCTGTGGCAGCCATGAGTATCGTATCAAGAATAAGCTTCTTCATATTTGCTGTGGGTCTGGGTATTGGACAGGGATTCCAGCCGGTGTGTGGCTTCAATTACGGTGCCAGAAAGTTCTCGCGTGTCAAGGAGGCTTTCAGCTTCACTCTGGTAGCAGGAGAAGTATTGCTTGGAATGTTTGCAGTAGCCGGACTTCTGTTTTCAAATCAGGCAATAGCAGTATTCAGGGATGATGCTGAGGTTATTGCATTTGGAACGCCTGCTCTTAGGTATCAATGCATGGCGTTGTTTCTTAATCCACTGATTGTGTTGTCTAATATGACGTTGCAAAGTACGGGGCAAAGGGCGTGGGCAACATTCATGTCAATGAGGTGTAGTGGATTGTATTTAATTCCAAAGAGATAAATTCTTACATATACAATGGGAGCAAGGGGAATCCAGCTTGCCCAGCCAGTGGCAGATGTTCTGGCTTTCGCCACGGCATTGCCTGTGATTGTGAATTTTATAAGGAAGCTGCCGGAGGACAGGTGAAAGAGGAATTATCTGAAAAAGTGACATATACAACATCTAAAATCAGGA
>CALZFR010000153.1 GCA_945648485.1 uncultured Eubacterium sp.
TTCTCGCTTCATATGTAGCCCAGGCAATATGTGGTGTGATAATAAGTTTATTGCTGTCTGTAATCCCCAGCAGCGGATTATCTTTTGCAATTGGCTCAGTTTCCACCACATCAAGGGCTGCTGCCGCAATTATATTCTCCTTCAGCGCCCTTGCCAGGTCTGCATCATTAATAATCGGTCCCCGTCCAAGATTAAGAAGAACCGCCTCCCTCTTCATCTTACATATATTCTCATAATTAAACAGATTCTTTGTCTTATCATTAAGTGGAGCATGAATAGAAATGATGTCCGATTTGTTCAATAATTCATCCAGTGTCACGCACTCATATGGTACATCCTGTCTGTGTCCACTGGCAGAATAATACAAAACTTTACAGTCAAAATCCTGTGCAATCTTAGCCACACCTCTTCCAATATTTCCAAGTCCTACTATTCCCCATGTCTTTCCACTTAATTCATTAAACACAGGTGTCAGATGAGTAAAGCATACTGATTTGGCATATTCACCACTCTTAACATAATCATCATATGCCCTCATCTTCTCATACACATAGAACAATAGTGCAAATGTATGCTGGATAACTGACTGAGTAGAATACCCTGCCACATTTGAAACCCTGATACCATGTTCCTTTGCATATCCGGTATCAATATTGTTATATCCAGTAGCAGCCTCTGCAACCATCTTAATATCTGCTCCTGCTTCAAATACATCCTTATCAATTACAACTTTATTAGTGATAATTACATCTGGCTTATGCTCCCTCACTCTTGCCACAGCCTCTTCATGAGTGCTGTTACTATATGTAACCACCTCACCAAAATCTTTGAATTTTTCCAGAGAAATATCCTCTCCAAATGTAACAGTATCAAGCATCAAAATCTTCATATTAATCTCCAATAATTCAATCTTTTGTATGGATTATATCATTACCTGCCTCAATATTAAAGCCATCAAATTACATTCCACACACTCTTCTCCTGTAATTGTTATTCTTTGAAACATTTTGTTTAAGCTGCGCTGTGGCTGTGACAGACCTTCTGGTCTTAATCAGCACGCTGTGATAGAATACAACTGGCGTATATATGCAAGTATCTGGAACATTTAGTCGAAATCTTAGTGCTGCGGTGTGTGGGAATTACACTTCGCCACCAATGGGGCAACTGTTTGAAGCCCGAAGGGCTGAGTTTTGACCCATTGGTGAAATAAGCGAGTGTAATTCACATACACCGCAACACTTAGATTCTCGACGAGTTCCAGATACTTGCATATATACGCCAATTGTATTCTGCAACAGCGTGCTGATTAAGGCCAGAAGGTCTGTCACAGCCACAGCCGCATCTTAACTAAATTGGTTCAAAGATTAACAATTACAGTCTCTTACGAAGTTCCTCTCCTTCAGCCTCAAATCCAGGCTTGCCAAGAAGCGCAAACATATTATGCTTGTAGCTTTCAACACCTGGCTGGTTAAATGGATTAACGCCAAGAATATATCCTGAAAGTCCACATGCAAACTCAAAGAAATAGAATAATTCTCCGAGATAGAACGCATTCTGCTCTGGAATATCAACTCTTAAGTTAGGTGTGTTACCATCTGTATGAGCAAGAATTGTTCCGTTCATGGCACATTTGTTTACAAAATCAACTGATTTTCCAGCAAGATAATTAAGTCCATCCAGATCCTCATCCTCTGCCTCAATAGTAATCTCTCTTGAAGGCTTCTCCACATTAAGAACAGTCTCAAACATAATTCTTGAGCCATCCTGGATGAACTGACCCATTGAGTGGAGGTCTGTTGTAAGGTCAACACTGGCTGGGAATAATCCCTTGTTATCCTTGCCCTCTGACTCTCCCATAAGCTGCTTCCACCATTCCAGTGTATAGTGAAGGCTTGGCTCATAGTCACAGAGAATCTCCACTGATTTGCCCTTCCTTAATAAGATATTTCTCATAGCTGCATACTGCATTGAATCATTATTCTCAAAATCATTCTCAATACATCTCTTTCTTGCTGAAGCTGCACCAGACATAAGCTCATCAATATCAACACCGCTTACTGCTATAGGAAGAAGACCTACTGCTGTAAGAACTGAAAAACGTCCTCCAACATCATCAGGTACTACGAATTCCTCATAACCTTCTGCATCAGCCAGCTTCTTTAAAGCACCCTTTGCCTTATCAGTAGTAGCATATATTCTCTTAGCAGCTCCCTCCTTGCCATACTTCTTCTCAAGCATCTTCTTAAACACACGGAAAGCAATAGCTGGCTCTGTAGTTGTACCAGACTTAGAGATAATGTTAACCGAAAAATCCCTGTCTCCGATAGTATCAACAAGACCTGCAAGATATGTAGAACTGATGCTGTTACCAACAAAATAAATCTCTGGTGATTTACGAATCTCTTTGTCTACTGAATTAAAGAAATTATGTCCTAAAAATTCAATAGCTGCCCTTGCGCCAAGATATGAGCCTCCGATACCAATAACAACAAGTACCTCTGAGTCAGAACGGATCTTGTCAGCGGCTTTCTTAATCCTTGCAAACTCGTCCTTGTCATAATCAACCGGGAGATCAATCCATCCAAGGTAATCATTACCTGCTCCCTGCTTTGACAATAACAGCTGTCTTGCACTCTCAGTAATCGCCTTCATAGATTCCAGCTCATGCTCATGCACATATCCAATAGCCTTTGAATAGTCAAATTTAACCTGTCCCATGTTGTTTCTCCTTTACGATAATTATTTAACATTATTATACGTCTCTACCCAGTATTTTTCAAGATTTCTTCAAACTGTTTATTCATTTTCTGAAACTCAATGGCAGCCGTTCCCTTAAGCCTGTTATTTTTTCTGAATATACCAGTTATTCTGGCAATCACGTTAACAGGCTCTCTGCCAGCCAGGTCAATTCTCTCTAAATCCAGTGAAAACACACAGCCTTTACCTATCTCATTAATCCTCGCCTTAAGTTCCCTGGTACATCCAAACATAACTGCTATTATATCAAGCCTTATCCACAATATCCTGTAACTGATAACAAATCTTTCCACAAATCCACGTATATCTTCTATCTCTACGCCCATCATGCGAATTTCCCTGTATTTTCTCACAAGGCTGTAGCCAAGGCATGTCCTGAATCTTATAACCCGGCTGCACTTGCTTCTTAGAGTGCCTTGTCCACCGTCTCCCAACCGCCTGTCCGCAAAAATCCGGTCTCCGGAAATTATTGCTCTTGCCCTTACATCAAAAGCTGCTTTTTTTAAATATCTTTTAAAACTGACTCTTATAATAATCCACAAAATCAACAGTATCACGCTAATCCCCCTGTTCTGCAAGAATCCGTATGAACATTATTATATCTTGTCCCACATAATTCTTCCACAGAATTCGTTCAACAAAAAATGCGGAAAAGTGCCTGTTTACGACACTTTTCCGCATTTAATACAACGAATCTACATGATACATGAGTGGAAATACTTAAACTTATTTCCAGAATACACTAAATATTAGCAGCCAGCTCCTTAATAAGCTTTACTCCATTTTCAATAGCCTGTTTCTCAAATGTAGGATAATCCACTGAAGCACTGTCATCTGCCTTGTCTGATATCGCCCTCAGTATTACAAATGGAACCTTGTTAAGGTATGCTGTCTGTGCAATTGCAGCCCCCTCCATCTCAGTACAGAAGCCCTGGAAATTAGCAATAATCCTTTCCTTTACTCCCTTATCAGATATAAACTGGTCACCGCTTACCACTCTTCCTACGTGAGTTCCAACCTCTGGAATTACACGTTTACAAGCCTCCTGTGCCAGCTGGATAAGGCGCTGGTCTGCAGGAAATGCCAGTGTATCCATTCTTGGAACCTGTCCCACTGGATATCCGAAACTTGTGGCATCCATATCATGATGAAGCACATCACTGGAGATAACTATATCCCCGATATCAATGGCAGTATTCAGAGAACCTGCAATCCCTGTATTAATAACGCAGTCCACATTAAAATCATCCACAAGAATCTGTGTACATATTCCAGCATTTACCTTGCCAATACCACTTACAACAATAACTGCATCCTTTCCTGACAGCTTTCCTGCCTTAAATGTCATGGAAGCCTTTGTCTCTTCCCTTGTCACCTCCATAGCGGCAACAATCTGCTCCACCTCTTCTTCCATCGCACCAATAATTCCTATCATATTTACCTCTTTTCTGATTCT
>CALZFR010000154.1 GCA_945648485.1 uncultured Eubacterium sp.
TGTAATAGAGGCAGGACTCAATGGAAGAACCACCTGCTATGATGATCCTAATATGGAGAATGTCAACGCCCTGAAGACTCTCGAGACAGACCTTGAGAAATACGACAAGTTAGACCTTATAGCGATTATGCTTGGCACTAACGATTTAAAAGAATTTACAGGTGCAGATGTCAACGAGATAGTTTTAGGCGTTGAAAAGGTAATGATGAAGATGAAAAGCATTATGAAAGAAAAACAGGACAGGGATCCAATTTTTCTTATCATGTGTCCACCTGAGATTGGTTCTGCAATACGCCAGTCGCATTTTTATGGTGAGTATAGAGAAAATTCTATTGCAAAATCAAGAATGTTTCCGATGTATTACAGACATATATCTATGCTAAGACATTCGGTTCCGGTAATTCAGATTACGGTTATTCAACTGCAGTTGGTTTGTTTAAATCGTTTGTCGGTATGATCCTGGTATTTGGCTGTAACTGGGCAAGTAAGAAGGTTCGTGGACGTGGTATCGTATAAGGAGGGATAGATAATGAGTGATAATCAGATTGTTTTAAATAAGAAAAAGAAAAAATTCAAAGTCTTCCCTATTGTTAACGGCATTATATTTATTTTAATTTCGTTGTTCATTCTGCTCCCAATGTGGAAGGTTATTGTGGATTCATTTGATGCCAGATCTTCATATGGTTTTAAGTGGTTGCCAAATTATTTTACATGGGGTGGATATAGAGCCGTTGTCACAAGACAGTCAATTTACAGACCATTCTTTATATCATGTATCACAACTGTTGCAGGTACATTCTTCGGATTATTGCTTGCTACACTGGGTGGTTATGTATTGATTCAGTGGGAGATGCCAGGAAGAAGCTTCTTCGCTTATATGCTTCTGTTCACTATGATTTTCGATGGTGGTATGATTCCTAAGTACCTGGTTATGAAGGACTTAAACCTCTTAAATACACTGTGGTCAGTTATTCTTCCTATGTCTATTAACGTTTATAATCTGGTATTGATGCGTAACTTCTTTGAAGGCATACCGGAGTCCTTGTTTGAGGCCGCGGAAATTGACGGATGTTCGCCGATGGGAATATTCTTCAGGATAGTTCTTCCTCTTTCTAAGGCTGCTATTGCATCAATTGGTCTGATGTTTGCTGTATCATTCTGGAATGATTACACAAACTTCAAGATTTACATTACTAATAACAACTTATGGAACTTCCAGATTAAGCTGCGGAGTATGGTTATGGAGTCTGATATTCCTAATGATGATGTAGTTGACCCTAATACAATTTCTTCAGCTACAGTTATTGTTGCGGTATTACCATTTACCGTTATTTATCCATTCTGCCAGAAGTACTTCGTACAGGGTGTTAACGTAGGTGCCGTTAAGGAGTAATTAATATCACATATTTGTAGATTATCCGGGACAGCGTAAGCTGCCCCGGTTTTTTATTGTATAGGAAACGAAGTTTCCTATACAATAAAAATACTTCGCAGGATGCGCACAGATGCGTGAGGAATATGTCTGCATAATTATTCATATGCAGGGTATCTTAAACTAATCACATTGAAATTGGGCAGATGTCAGCCTGCTTGATATAAAAAAATAAGTGAAATTGTAAGAGAAAATAGATTAATATGTAGAATAATGACATGGAATAATGTTATAATGAACCAGTAATAGTTTATATTAACATTTTAATTAGAAAGATAAGGGGGATAATAAAGACATATGGGAACTTTGGAAGATGCAATTTATCTTGAAAAATATAACGATATTAAGAAAATACTGGAGGACGAGCCTTCACTTATAGATGAGAAGAATGAAGAAGGAGTCTGTATGGCTCTTCTTGCTGCTAAGACTGGAAATTTAAAGATAGTAAAGTATATTGTTGAATATTCCAGAGCTAGTATGAATATTCACGATGATTTCCACAGAGGAATGCTTCATTATGCTGCCATGTCAGGCAATGTTGAGGTATGTAGGTATCTTGTGGAGAGAGTAGGGTTATCGCCATTAGAGGGGGATAATAATCTGACTACTCCTATTGATATTGCATATAGTAACAGGTTTCTTCCTTTAAGGGAGTATTTTGAAAAAGAAATTGGTACAACTTATAATAATCTGTACCGGAATCCTATAAGAACAGGTTTCTTTCCTGACCCTTCCGTAGTAAGAGTAGGGGAGGATTATTACATGGTCAATTCATCATTTATATATTTTCCATGTATTCCTGTTTCTCATTCTAAGGACCTTGTTCATTGGAAAATAATTGGATACGCAATTACTAACCCGGAATGGGCTGCTCTTGATGAACTTGAGGGTGGAAGAGGATACTGGGCACCGGATATATCTTATTATGACGGAAGATTCTATATAACAGCAACATATAGAATGAATGATACTGGAAATGTGTATAGAAAGCAGATAATTGTAAGTTCCGAAGACCCAGCAGGACCATACAGCAAGCCTGCAATTATTGACGAGGATGGAATTGACCCATCACTATTTACAGATGATGATGGTAAAAGATATATGCTCCTTAACAGAGGTGCAAGAATACTGCCACTTAACAGAGAGGCAACAAGACAGACAGGAGAAGCAGTGCTTCTGTATTACGGAGATAATAAACGAGCACCAGAAGGACCACATTTGCTTAAGAAGGATGGATTCTACTATCTGTTTGAGGCTGAGGGTGGTACTGGACCGGGACACAGGATTACAGTGTCCAGAAGCAGAGAGCTGTTTGGAAGATATGAGCCATGCCCATATAATCCGATTATGAGACAGACAGATGAGACAGCACCTATACAGCGATGCGGACATGGAAAGCCGGTAATGACACAGGATGGACAGTGGTATATGGTTTATCTGTGTGGAAGAAAGCTGGGGGATGGATACAGTATTCTGGGAAGAGAGACTGCCCTTGACCCTATTACCTGGACTAAAGATGGCTGGCCAATAGTCAATAATCTTGACGGACCATCCACCTTGCAGATTAAGCCTGAACTGCCTGAGACTATCTGGGAAGAAACATATAATGATGATTTCAAGGAAAAATATCTGTCTAATGACTGGCTTTTTCCAAGGTCACCAGAGATGGATGGAATTGATATTAAGCTGTCATTTCTAAAGATGAAGGGAAGCAGATACGATTTATGTTCGCCCCATGCCAGGAATATTTTGCTTAGAAGACAGCAGCATTTTAAGTTTGAGATAGAATGTAAGATGAGGATGCCTAAAATCTATCCTGGACAGGATGCGGGAGTGACTTGTTATTATGATGAGAATACCTTCCTTAAATTTGGATTATTTGCAACTAACGAGGAGCAGCCAAGACTACTTGTGGGAGTAAGGGAGTATGTGGATGGATACAGGGATGGCTCATTTATTGAAGTAAATCAGAAGGAAAAGTACATATACTTCAAGATTGAGGTAAATAATCTCCAGAGAGTGTTCAATGTAAGTTTTGATGGCGTGAAATATACAAAGGTTGACGTACTTTCTAATGTGTATTATCTATGTGATGAGGGGCTTAAGAAGGGTAAGAGATTTACCGGAGCAATGGTTGGAATGTACGCATATGCAGGTGATTTTGCAAATGAATATGCCGCAACTCATGGAATGACAAAAGCGGATACCACGTATGTGGAATTTGATTATTTTAATTATAAACCATTATAGAAAAGATTTAACGCTAAAGCTTTGGCAGAATGGAGGAATAGTATGATTAACAGATATGTAGCACTGGAGGATAAGCTTCTGAATGAGCTTATGAAGAAGAAGGACTACACTGATAACAAGGTTACAGGAGCAGTTCTTTCTGGCGTTGCTGCCATGTACAAGGCAACAGGGGATGAGAAATTCCTTAAGTCCCTTAAGATTATGGGAGATGAGGCAATAGATAAATGCACATATGACAATAAAGAGAGTCTTAAGAATTACGCATGCGGTAATGGCTTATACGAAGCATTTAAGGCAACAGGAGACGACAGATACAGACAGGCAGCTAAGGAGATTGCTGTACAGTTTAATAACCAGCCAAGGTATGAGGAAGGTTTCTTTAAGGGCTCAGATGACAATGGTGTAAAGAGACTTTGCAGAACATATATGTATGTGCCATTTTATATGATATATGAAACATTAGATGGTGGTAAGGAGAGATATAATGATATCATTGCACAGGTAAGAAGCTACAGGAAT
>CALZFR010000155.1 GCA_945648485.1 uncultured Eubacterium sp.
AGCCATTAAAAATAACATAATAAATGATTTAAATAAACGGCAACAACTCATGAACACTTCTTTATCCACACTGAAATAATATAATATATTTTTCATATTCCAACTAGTTTATACTCAATAAATGATTAATTAATACACTTTATAAATGCTTTATAACACGTACACGATTTAGTCACATTTGTATTGTACAATCAGATTGTAAGTTAAGGAACTGCTTTAATTGCTCCATTCATTAGTCACTTGCTTAAGCTTGTGGCATGAATAATTAAAGAAGTTCCGCCAGCAGATACTTGCGAAAGCAAGTTGACATATATTTTGTTTTTCATATTCTTTCTCCCAAAGCCAGCAGTAGGATAATAATCCTTCTGCTGGCAAATTCATTATATATTATAAAAGCAGATAACGGGAGTCGAACCCGCCTCATCGGCTTGGGAAGCCGATGTTCTACCGATAAACTATATCTGCATTATCTATTTGGTATTAGCCAGCTCTTCTCTGATCTTATTAATCATATGAATTACTGCCCATACAAAACTTATTCCAATTGCAATTCCAAATGCATATTTCAGTGTCTCCATTCCATATAATTTCGCCTTATCTCCATCTGACAGGAAAGCATAATACATTGCATAATAAAGAGAAGCTCCCGGAATCATAGGAATCAGACCAATTATCATAAACTGTGTAGCAGGTGCCATTCTGCGCCTTGCCATTATTTCCGCATATACGCTGGCAACAACACTGGCAATTGTGGTAGCTGCCAGAATATCACCCAACATGTATTCCCCAACAAGATAAACTGTCCAACTAATTATTCCATTCAGAGAAGCAAACAATACATGTCCTTTTTTTACATTAAGCATCAGGGCAAACCCTAATGAACCAGCAAACGCCATTAATATCTGAATTAAAATATCCATATCAACCCTCATTTATACAATAAAGAATGATAACATAAATCCACATGCAATAGCTCCAGCCCACAGAAGAGATTCAGCCAGCCTCATTATACCAGAAACTGTATCCCCGACAAATACGTCTTTAATAGCATTAGTAAGAGCAATACCAGGAATCAGAAGCATAATATCGCCAATCATAATCTTATCAACAGGAATACTAAGAAAAATGCCTGTTTTGCGTATCAGCATACTTATCAGCAGCGAACATATAAAATTGAAAAATATGGTATTGGTACAGAATCTCATAACATATTTCTTCATAACACATATTATCATTCCAAAGGCAGCCGCAAGAACACAGTCTGTAAGATTTCCACCGAAAAAAACAGCCAGTGTACCAGCTGCAATTACACTTCCGGCACAGAATTTAAGGAATCCTGCTTTCTGGCTGACTATACCCTCATAGGCCTCTTCCAGTTCTTCCACAGACATGTCTGTCTTGCAGAATTGTCTGCTTAAGCTGTTCAGCTTCTCCAGTTTGGAAAAATCTGTCACATTAGGCTCAGGCACACGCCTGGTTCTTGTAAATGTATTGTTATTACCCATATTGATTGTCACTACAATACAGGATGTAATAACAAATGCATCCACATACATCGCCCCGTATGCCTTGCCCATCCTGGTTATAGTTTCCTCAACCCTGCGGACTTCAGAGCCATTCCTTAACATCTCCTCACCAATATTAAGAAGAATACCCATCATCCTCTCTGTCTGCGCACTTTCTGTTCCCATATTCCATACCTTTCTGTTATATTTCCCCAGGAAAATAAAAGGGCAGGCACAACCTAATCATTACGAATCATATCATCAACAAAATGACATATGACCTCGATAGTTTTTTCAGTTCCTAATACACTTTCATTAAGACAGATATCATAATTACCTGCATATCCCCAATCCTCACCTGTATAGTAGGTCTGGAAATCCTTTCTTCTTTCATCTGTCTTCTCAACAATCTCTGTTGCCTTCTCTTCAGATATTGAATATTTATCTGCAGTCTTTTTAATTCTCTGCGACTTGTCCCCGCAAAGGAAAACTCTTAACAGATCTTTTCTGTCACTAAAAGCAGAATTAGCGCATCTTCCAATAATTACACAATCATGCACTTCAATTACTTCATTCAGTGCTTTCTTCGGTGTCTGTCTTGCCAGTTCCACATTGTCATCCATAGAAACAGGGCGAAGCAAAGAATTCTCAGGATTCTCTGCAAAAAAATCTGGATATCTGTTATATATGCCTCTGTCCTGTGCAGAATGAATGAGAATCTCCTTGTTGTAGAAGGCTATTCCATACTTCTCTGATATAGCTTCACCTATCTCATCTCCGCTGCAACCACATTCTCTTGCGATAGTAATTATCATAGTACCCCTCCTGTTCTTATCATTGACCGTTTCAAATATCTATAGTCTGATTATATATCACCGCAATAACATTGTCAAAATGTTAACTGTCATTTTACTTTGTTATATCATCATATTTATCAGGTCTTCTGTCCCTGAACAACCCCCAGGATTGTCTGTCCTTTCTGTACTGTTCCAGGTCAAACTCTGCCATAATCACAGTTTCTTCTTCTCTGCCTGCACTTGCAATTATCTCTCCCGTATTATCTGTTATAAATGAAGAGCCATAGAATGTTAATGAACTTTTTTGTCCTCCATTCTCATCACATGGCAGAACTTCCTCCAGTCCGACTCTGTTGGCAGCAACAACGGGACAAAGGTTGCTTCCTGAATGTCCCTGCATACACCTCCTCCAATGTGAGGAACTGTCACACTCAAGTATAGGTTCACTTCCAATAGCTGTAGGATAAAAAATTATCTCAGCTCCCTTAAGTGCCATAATTCTTGCTGCTTCAGGAAACCACTGGTCCCAGCAGATTCCAACTCCAATCCTGCCAAAGCGCGTATCAAACACCTTAAATCCTGTATTTCCGGGAACAAAATAAAATTTTTCCTGATAGTAATGATCATCTGGAATATGTGTTTTTCTATATATTCCAAGGTTATTTCCGTCAGCATCAATAACTGCTACGGTATTATAAAACTGGTTTATATCCTTTTCATAGAAGCTTACAATTATAACAATGCCCAGCTCCCCTGCAACCTCTGTGAAATGTTTTACTGCATCATTCTCATCCACAGTTTTTGCATATTCGTAATAATCATACCGTCTTTCCTGACAGAAATACTGTCTTTCAAACAGTTCCGGAAGCAGTACTATATTAGCACCTTTATCTGCTGCCTCCCTGACAAGCCTGTCTGCCTTAGCGATATTAGCCTGTACAATGTCTTTCACTCCAACGGGATTACAATTCATCTGAATTGCAGCCACTTTAATATTATTACCTGAATTTGTCATTATACTCTCCATTTTCTTCATAATATGGAATCTGCTGGGTAATACAATGGATATTTCCACCTCCGAGTATTATATCCCTGGCATATATCCCAATAACTTCCCTGTCTGGGAAAAGGTCTGAAAGAAGCTGTATAGCCTGCTTATCGTTAACATCTCCAAATTGTGGCACCAGCACCTGTTTATTGGCAATATAGAAATTGACATAACTGGCTGCCAGTCTTTCTCCTGCTTCCCTTGCATCCTCATTCTCCTCAAAGACATATCCCTTTATTTCCTCTTGCGTAACAGTAACCGGCACAGAAGGAATATGCAGCTTATGGACACATATTTTCCTTCCTGAAGCATCTGTCTGGTTCGAAAGTACCTTTAAATCCTCTGATGAATAGGCATACTGCGGGTCATTCTTATCGTCTGTCCATGCAAGAACCACATTTCCTGGAGAAGTGAAGGCACATACATTGTCAACATGTTCATTAGTTTCATCATTATATATTCCATAAGGAATCCAGATTATTTTCCTGGCACCAAGATATTTCTTAAGATTGTTTTCAATCTCTTCTTTAGTAAGTCCTGGATTTCTTCCAGGACTTAACAGGCATCTCTCTGTTACAATAACTGTTCCCTGTCCATCAGTATGGATTGCTCCGCCCTCAAGGACAAAAGGCGATGCATCATAATAATCCTGATGTAAATAGCTGCAAAATGAAGAAGCAACTCTATCATCCTTATCCCAGCTGGCATACAGTCCATCGTACTCTCCGCCCCAGGCATTAAACTTCCAGTTCACCCCTCTGACATGACCATTGTTCACCACATAGGTAGGACCCACATCCCTTGCCCATGCATCATCTGATTCCATCTCTACAAG
>CALZFR010000156.1 GCA_945648485.1 uncultured Eubacterium sp.
CCTGACTTTTCCGCAGAAGGATTTGATATACAGAGATTATCAGCATATAGTAAGATATATATTGTTGCCTGTGGTACAGCTATGCATGCCGGACTTGTTGGCAAATATGTTATAGAGAGACTTGCAAGAAAACCAGTAAGCGTTGAGATTGCGTCTGAATTCAGGTATATGGATCCGTTGATTGACAATACATGCCTTATGATAGCCATATCACAGTCTGGTGAGACAGCTGATACAAGGGCTGCCATGGAACTTGCTAAAAGCAGGGGAGCAGACACAATGGCTATTGTTAATGTTAAAGGTTCTTCCATTGCAAGAGACGCTGATATGGTTGTATATACCCATGCAGGCCCTGAAATATCTGTGGCATCAACTAAGGCATATATGGTTCAGGTATCTGTAATGTATCTTCTGGCATTTATGCTTGCATACGCTAATGGAAAGATTACGGAGCAGGAATATAGGGCATATACAGAAAAGCTGGTCAGCATGCCTGATGTAATAGAAGATACTCTTGGGCTTGAAAGCCAATGCCAGTTTGTTGCATCAAAGCTTCTTAACGCCGACAGCCTCCTGTATATAGGAAGAGGGCTGGACTACGCTTTAAGCATGGAAGGTTCACTTAAGTTAAAAGAGATATCATATATTCATTCAGAATCATATGCAGCTGGAGAGTTAAAGCATGGAACAATATCCCTTATAACAGAAGGAATGCCGGTTATTGCGGTAGCAACCCAGAGCAGCATAATTGATAAGACTATAAGCAATATTAAGGAAGTTAAGTCCAGAGGAGCAATGGTTATTCTGGTATGCAGTCAGGATGTAGTTGTTGAGGACGGAGTATGCGACCATATAATCAGGCTTCCAGAGGCAGATGAACTGCTTATGCCAATGGCTGCAGTTGTTCCGTTACAGCTGATTGCATATTATACAGCAGTTCTTAAGGGAAATGATGTTGATAAGCCACGTAACCTTGCAAAATCTGTTACAGTGGAATAATATTTTCGCAGGAAATGGAGACTAAGATGAGCAATATAACTATTGACAATCTGTTTGATTTAAGTAATACAATAGCAGCTCCTGTATTTGAAGGATGTGAGTATCCATGGGAGGTTCTGCCTAAAATTGGCGAGTTCATTGTTAAACTGGGAGAAACTCTTCCAGAAGATGAGTATGAGAAGGCAGGAGAGAACGTGTGGATAGCAAGAACTGCTAAAGTATTTCCTTCTGCATACATTAATGGGCCATGTATAATAGGAAAAAATGCTGAAGTACGCCACTGTGCATTTATAAGAGGCAATGCCATAGTGGGGGAAGGAGCTGTTGTGGGTAATTCCACAGAGCTTAAGAACGTTATCTTGTTCAATAAGGTTCAGGTGCCTCACTATAACTATGTGGGTGATTCTGTATTAGGTTTCAAGGCACACATGGGAGCCGGCTCAATAACATCTAATGTGAAATCAGATAAAAAGCTTGTTGTAATAAACAATCAGGGAGTTAAGATTGAAACCGGCCTTAAGAAGGTGGGAGCATTCCTTGGAGATAATGTGGAGGTAGGATGCGGAAGTGTCCTTAATCCTGGAACAGTGGTTGGAAGAGAAAGCAATATATACCCATTGTCAAGCGTCCGGGGAGTTGTTCCTGAAAAAAGCATATATAAGTGCAAGACAGAGGTAGTAAATAAACTGGATGATGAAATATAGGTGTATTAGAATTAATTTCATCATAAATTTGTGTAAAGGCTGTTGACTTGAAAGATAGTTTGTGAGAAAATTACCGAAGTACATATTGAGCAGTACTTATAGAACCTCTACAATACGAAAGGAGTATAGAAATGATTTATACACGAGAAGTAGAAAACATGTGTCCAGTGGCACAGGGCGTTCATCATGGCGCAGCTCCAGTTCCTACAGAAGGAAAGTGGGTACAGAATAAAGAAGTAAAGGATATCTCCGGATTTACACATGGTGTTGGCTGGTGTGCTCCTCAGCAGGGTGCCTGCAAGTTAACACTTAATGTTAAGGAAGGTATTATCCAGGAAGCATTAGTTGAGACAATTGGTTGTTCAGGTATGACACATTCAGCTGCTATGGCTGCAGAGATTTTACCTGGATTAACTGTTATGGAAGCATTGAATACAGACCTTGTATGTGATGCTATTAATACAGCAATGAGAGAGCTTTTCTTACAGATTGTATACGGCAGAACACAGAGTGCATTCTCAGAGGGTGGTCTTGCAGTTGGTGCTGGTCTTGAAGATTTAGGTAAGGGACTTCGTTCTCAGGTAGGTACTATGTATGGTACTCTTGCAAAGGGACCTCGTTATCTTGAAATGGCAGAAGGTTATGTTACTGGTATCGCTCTTGACAAGGATGACCAGATAATCGGATACAAGTTCGTTAACCTTGGTAAGATGACAGACTTCATCAAGAAGGGTGATGATCCTAACACAGCATATGAGAAGGCAGCTGGACAGTATGGCCGTGTTGCTGATGCTGTTAAGATTATTGATCCAAGAACAGATGAAGAGGTTAAGTAAGGAGGAGATACGAGATGGCATTATTTGAATCATATGAAAGAAGAATTGATCAGATCAAAGCTGTATTAAACAGCTAAGGCATCTCTTCAATTGAGGAAGCTGAGAAGATTACTAAGGATGCTGGATTAGATGTATACAATATGGTAAAGGGAATCCAGCCAATATGTTTTGAGAACGCTTGCTGGGCTTACACTGTAGGTGCTGCAATCGCAATCAAGAAGGGTGCTAAGAAGGCTTCTGAGGCTGCTGCAGCTATCGGTGAAGGTCTTCAGGCTTTCTGTATTCCAGGTTCAGTTGCTGACCAGAGAAAGGTTGGTTTAGGACATGGTAACTTAGGCAAGATGCTTCTTGAGGAAGAGACAGAGTGCTTTGCATTCTTAGCTGGTCATGAGTCATTCGCAGCTGCTGAGGGTGCTATTGGTATTGCAGAGAAGGCTAATAAGGTTAGACAGAAACCTCTTAGAGTTATTCTTAATGGTCTTGGTAAGGATGCTGCAAAGGTTATCTCAAGAATTAATGGATTTACATTTGTTGAGACAGAGATGGATTACTCAACAGGTAAGGTTAAGGAAGTTGAGAGAATTGCATATTCAGACGGACTTCGTTCTAAGGTAAACTGCTATGGTGCTAATGATGTAACAGAAGGTGTTGCAATCATGTGGAAGGAGAATGTTGATATCTCTATTAC
Organism: uncultured Eubacterium sp.; assembly: GCA_945648485.1. Classification (GTDB taxonomy): domain Bacteria; phylum Bacillota; class Clostridia; order Lachnospirales; family Lachnospiraceae; genus Lachnospira. The sequence continues at coordinate 3,228 of CALZFR010000156.1, forward strand.
AGGTAACTCAACTAACCCTACAAGATTCCAGCATCCAGTTGCAGGAACATATAAGAAGGAGAGACTTGAAGCTGGTAAGAAGTATTTCTCAGTTGCTTCAGGTGGTGGTACAGGTCGTACACTTCATCCAGATAACATGGCTGCCGGTCCAGCTTCTTATGGTATGACAGATACTATGGGTCGTATGCACTCAGATGCTCAGTTTGCAGGTTCTTCATCAGTTCCAGCTCACGTTGAGATGATGGGATTAATTGGCATGGGCAATAACCCTATGGTAGGTGCTACAGTTGCTGTTGCAGTTTCTGTTGAGGAGGCTGCCAAGGCTGGTAAGTTTTAATTAAATAGCAAGTAATTAAGCGTATTTGAGGGCTTTCGGAATTTTTCCGAAAGCTCTTTTTTTGTAGCAAAAGCCCGGCAAGCGAAGAATGTGCTTGCATAATTCTACATGAAAGTGGTATTCACATTAATAATTACTTTGATAAGGGGCCTGGCTGTTTCTCCTCATTACATTAACAAGAACAGAACCAGGCGTATTCTTACATCATTTTTTATGAAATATGATTCTTCATTTTCATATGATTACTTCACATCTAAAATTATATCTATCCTTGAAAGCATTATATATACTGATGACAGGAATAATCTCACCATGTGCCAGAACAGGATATAGGAAATACTTTTTATTTGCTATATTCACTCCTTATGTTTATAATGTACATGGACTTTGGAGGTTGTTATGTGTGAAGATGGTAGTGTAATAGATAATGATTCATTAAAGAGTGAATACTGCAAAGATGTGGAGCAAAGTATAAGAAAGAAGTTTAGGAAAACTATATGGTGTAAGTTCACCAAGGCAATTAATGAATATGACCTTGTCAAAGAAGGGGACTGTATAGCCGTGTGTATTTCCGGAGGCAAGGATTCCATGCTTATGGCAAAGCTGTTTCAGGAACTTA
>CALZFR010000157.1 GCA_945648485.1 uncultured Eubacterium sp.
CCAGAAGAAGCTATATTGACGAAAAAATGGAGAGTGTGCTATACTAACGCGAGTTGAATAAGAAGCAATCAGGTGTCGGAACATTTTTTCTAAAAAATGGTTCCGGTGAAAAGGGAAACAGGTGAGAATCCTGTACGAACTCGTCACCGTAATTAGGGAGCTAAGCCGAGATATCACTGGGAAACTGGGAAGATGGCGGATGCGTTGATCTATAAGCCGGGAGACCTGCCTGATTGTTGTACAGAAACGAAAGTTTCAAAACCACGAGTAACTGGTTGTACATGAATATGCGGGAGAGCTTTTAGGTAAGCTTCAGTCCCGTTGTTATTTGTGTGTAAACCCCTTTACCTGTGTAGGTAAGGGGTTTTTTGTAGCAAAAGCCCGGAAAGGGAAGAGGTGTCAGTCTACTCGATTAGTGAAAGGAGAAAAAACATGAAAAAGAAACGTAACACAAAATCACTGTCATTATTACTTTGTATGCTGCTTACTGTAGCTATGGCATTGTCTGCAATAGGTTGTAACAGTAGCAGTAATAGTGGCACAGTAACATCAAATGAGACTACAGTAGCGTCTTCTGGCAGCAATGTATTGGGTGAAGGAAAGACAAAGTTCACATTTATGGTAGTTGACAAGGATGGAAATGAGACAGAATTTGAAATCCATACAGACAAAGAAACTGTAGGGGCAGCTTTGCAGGAATTAAATCTGATTGCCGGAGAAAACAGCGAATATGGTCTTTATGTAAAAACAGTAAATGGTATTACAGCTGACTATGATACCGATAAAGTATACTGGGCATTCTACGTAGATGGTAAATATGCAACATCTGGTGTTGATACTACACCTGTCACAGAAGGAGGAAGCTATTCTTTTAAGGTTGAGAAATAATGAAGCTTACAGTCAGAGAAACAGCTATATTTGCAATGCTTGGCTCAGTTATGTATGCATCTAAGCTGATTATGGAGATTTTTCCGAATGTACACCTGCTGGGAGTGTTTACTATGGCATATTCCGTGGTATATCGGAAAAAAGCATTGTATCCAATCTATATTTATGTATTTTTAAATGGAATATTTAGTGGATTTGCAACGTGGTGGATTCCTTATTTGTATATTTGGACCATCTTATGGGGTGTCACCATGCTGCTTCCTAAGAATATGCCAAAAAATATTTGTCCGATAGTATATATGATTGTATGTGCGTTACATGGATTTTTATTTGGAACATTATATGCACCGGCACAGGCAATATTGTATGGGCTTAATTTTCAAGGAATGATAGCCTGGATTATTGCAGGACTTCCCTGGGATTTTGTGCATGGTGTCAGTAATTTTTTCTGTGGAATATTAATTGTACCCATTATCATTGTACTAAGGCGTTTAGAAAATAATTAACATAAAAAGTTCATTCGTTTCGATATTCTTTACGAATGAACTTTTTTCGTGTTTATATGTTATAATCGGTTCATATTCTTAAACGAAGGAGATAATGAGCATGGATAGTTAATTCCCGAAAGAATCTACTAATTCCATTACACCCTCAATAACAAGTAAAGCGCCGGTAACAAAGAATATCCAGCTTATTGTGCCACCTTGATTGAAGAAAAGGCAAGCTCCGGCAATGACAGTAACAACAGGCTTCATATAAAGCATAACCTTGTCTTTTGCAGTAAGGTTAACAGGAGAAAATTTATGAATATTTGAAATTTTCAAAAGTCCCATAACGATAATAGAAGCAGCTAAAATATACAGTGCAAGGTCGATAAACATCCATCCGAATGCGAGAATACATACACCAATTACTGCTTTAACAATTCCTATATTAGTGAGTTTATTCACCAAATCCATTATCGCAGATATAAGTACAGCTACACCGAGAATAGTTATAGCTAAACTTATAACGCTGCCTTTCATTATTATCAGCATAAGTCCAAGAGCAATATAAATAATTGATGATACAATGCCTTCATTTTTATTCATTACGATTACCTTCTTTCATTCTTATTTTTCCCAAATATTATTTCATTAGTGCTTATTATAGACAAAATATTCGATTAAGGCAACGGACAATTGATTGTGTATACACTTTATATAAGTATAACATGTAATACACTTTTTGTTGAAATAAAAAGAGTATATAAATATACTGATATTGTACCGCATTTTCTGTAACCAAAAATGTAGTACAATATTTTTATATCAAAATATAACAGGAGTAATCATAATGATAGAAAAAACATATGCAACACCTAAAGGAGATATTCACTACTGGATATCTGAGAAGATAACTAATAAGCAGTACACTCTTGTTTTCCTGCCAGGGCTGACTGCAGACCACAGGTTATTTGACAAGCAGATTGAGTATTTTGAGGGCAAGGAAAATGTATTTGTGTGGGATGCTCCGGGACATGCTGCTTCATGGCCATTTGTTATGGATTTTTCACTTATGGATAAGGCAAAGTGGCTGGATGAGATACTGGAAACAGAAGGAATTAAGCAGCCGGTAATCATCGGTCAGTCTATGGGCGGGTATGTTGGTCAGGCTTATGCAGAGCAGTTTCCAGAGAAACTCAAAGGGTTTGTGTCAATTGATTCTGCACCACTTCAGCGCAGATATGTAACCAGTGCGGAAATCTGGATGTTAAAAAGAATGGAGCCTGTCTATTATTATTATCCATGGAAATCACTTCTTAAATCAGGAACAAAGGGCGTGGCAACTTCCGAATACGGGAGAAAACTGATGCTTGATATGATGATGGAATATGATGGAGACCAAGGCAGATATGCAAAATTATCAGGACACGGTTTCCGGATTCTGGCAGAAGCAATGGAGAAAAATCTGCCATATGAAATCAAATGTCCAGCGCTACTGATTTGCGGAGACCATGACAGGGCTGGCTCATGTATCAGGTATAATAAAGCATGGCATAAGAATACAGGTATTCCTCTGGAATGGATTAAGGGAGCCGGACATAATTCCAATACGGATGAACCGGAAAAAATAAATAAACTTATTGAGAATTATCTGTTACAGATATGAGGACTATGCAAAAAGTCTGTTTGATATTTTTTATGGGAGATAGTAGAATTTATCATATGGCAATTATAATGCACTACAAAAAATGTGAGTACTATGATTGAAAGGAATAAACAAACAATGAAAAGAATAGCAGTTACTTATGATAATGGACAGGTATTTCAGCATTTTGGAAGAACAGAGGCTTTCAAGGTATACGAAGTTGAAGACGGAAATGTTGTAAACAGTGAGATTGTGGAATCAAATGGTGTGGGACATGGCGCACTGGCAGTACTTCTTAATGATAATAATATAGATGTACTGATTTGCGGTGGTCTTGGTGGTGGAGCCATGGCAGCCCTTGAGGAGAATGGAATCGAGGTCTGTGCTGGCGCACAGGGTAATACGGATGAAGTAGTGGAAAGCTACCTGAAAGGAGAGCTGGTGTCAGAAGGAGTGAATTGTGATCATCACGGAGAAGGGCATTCCTGCGGAAATCATGAAGAAGGTCATTCCTGTGGAGGGCATGGGGAAGGTCATTCCTGTGGAGGACATGAAGAAGAACACTCATGTGGCGAAAACGAAGAAGATAATTCATGCGAAGGTTGTCATGGAGGCTGTCATGGAGGTTGTGGAAATCAAATTATAATAGAAGGAAAGAATGCAGGAAAAACAGTGAAAGCTCACTACAAGGGTACTTTTAACGATGGAACACAGTTTGATTCATCATATGACCGTGGAGAACCTCTGGAATTTGTCTGTGGTGTCGGAATGATGATTCGTGGCTTTGATGCAGCAGTTGCGAATATGGAAGTAGGAGAGATAGTGGATATTCACCTTATGCCAGAGGAAGCATACGGAATGCCAGATCCACAGGCTATATTTACTGTTGAAATTGCAGACATGCCTGGCTCTGAGGATTTGCAGACAGGCGATAGAGTTTATTTGTCCAATCCATATGGACAGCAGTTCCCTGTGACTGTGACAGCAAAGGATGATACTAACATCACATTTGATGCTAACCATGAGATGGCAGGAAAGGAATTGAATTTCAGAATTGAGCTGGTTGAGGTGCAGGAGTCTTAACGTTGAAAAAGCAATGGCGTTAGCGCCATTGCTT
>CALZFR010000158.1 GCA_945648485.1 uncultured Eubacterium sp.
CCGGGGCTCAGACATTCGTGCAGTTGTTGGCGAAGTGTAATCCATACATGCCGCAACGCTAAGATTTCTTCTAATGTGACTTTTTTGTGTATAAGGGGACAGCCTAAGCTGCCATAATTCGTGCAGTTATTGGCGAAGTGTAATTCATACACGCCGCAACGCTAAGATTTCTTCTAATGTGACTTTTTTATTTTAAGGGATGTATCCCTGGAAACCAGGTGCCGGCTACTGTTATAATTTCCCTGTTGCGCTGGGGCAGTCAAATGTAACTTGATGATTTATATTAAAAATGATAAAATACAGTATAACTGTGCTTTATAGTATGGCTGTGATACAGGCTGTAATAAGACAAATGGAGTGAAATAAACAGACATTATGAAATCTATAATTTTAGCATCTGGTTCTCCAAGAAGGAAGGAACTACTTTCACAGATAGGGCTGGAATTTAAGGTTATTACCAGTAATGTAAGCGAGGATACATTATTTACTTCACCAGAGGATATGGTGAAGGATTTAGCATATAATAAGGGAATGGCTGTATACCATACATTATCAGACGAAGAAAAGCAGAACTCAATCGTAATTAGTGCTGATACGATTGTATATCATAATGGAAAAGTTCTGTTAAAGCCTGTTGATGAAAGGGATGCATTCAATATATTAAAGAGTCTTTCAGGTAAGAAACATGAAGTTTTTACAGGAACTTTCATAAAATCTGGTAATTTTTCTTCATCATTCTGTGAAAAGACTTCTGTTGAGCTTTTCGATATATCAGATGAAGAAATAAGGGATTATATTGCTTCAGGCGAACCTTTTGACAAAGCAGGTGCTTATGGAATACAAGGTCTGTTTGCTCGTTATATTAAAGGAATTGAGGGAGATTATAATAATGTTGTAGGACTTCCGGTAGGAAGGCTGTATCAGGAGTTGAAAAAATATGATCAAATTTATTGCAAGTGACCTGGATGGCACAATACTGCTTAACGGGGCACAGAGTGTGGACAAATCACTTATAGATGTTATAGATTCACTGGTATCCCGGGGAATAATATTTGCTCCAGCCAGTGGCAGACAGGTTGAAAGCCTAAAGATGCTGTTTGAGCCAATAAGTGACAGGCTTATGTATATTGCAGAGAATGGTGCTTTAGTAAAATACAAAGGTGAAACTATTGTTAAGACAGCAATGGATTACAATCTTGCCATGGATATAATTGACGATGTGGTTAAGATACCTAGCTGTGAAATTCTTGCATCTGGCGAGGAATATGCCTATATATGTCCTAAGACAGAAGAGTACCTTAACAGAATGACTAAAGTTGTAAAATATAAAACTAAAATTGTCAAAGATTTCAGGGAAATTGATGAGGATATTCTTAAGGTTGCTGTATGTGACCTGAAGGGTATTGATAACTCAAGGGAGTATCTTATTAATACATGGGGTGACAGAGCTGCTGCCACAGTATCTGGCTCTTTGTATCTTGATTATATGGCAAAGAATGTTAACAAAGGTGATGCTGTTAGAAGGATTCTTGATATATTGTCAATAAAGCCTGAGGAGTGCATGGCATTTGGAGATAATTATAATGATGTTGAAATGCTCCAGAGTGTATATTATTCTTATGTACTTGAAGGTGCCGTTGATGACGTGAAAAGATGTGGAAGATTCGTAACAGACAGTGTGGAGAAAACATTAAGGAATATAGGAGGAATATAATGGAAGAGAATATGCTTGAGGAATGTGCCAGAGTTTTCTTAAGAGACCAGGGAAAGCTTTTTGATGAGCCAGTGGCTGATACAGTTGATGAAGCTAAGGAATTTCTGGAAGATTGCTTTGCACAATGCTTTGATACAATTAAAGAAGTAAGGGAGTATTTAAGCGAAGAGGGAATGGATGTAGAGTCATTATCAGATGAAGAATTAGAGGACGAACTGGAAGTATTTAAACTGGACAATGGAAAATATCTGGTGGTGGAAGGTTAATGAGAATCCGTATTATCTGTGTAGGGAAAATTAAAGAGAACTTTTTTACCAAGGCAGTTGAGGAATACTCAAAGCGTCTTTCAAGATACTGTAAACTTGAAATCGTGGAGCTTCCAGATGAAAAAACTCCGGATAATGCCAGTGAGTTAGTCAACGAGCAGATAAAGAATAAAGAAGGATTAAGAATCCTTCAGAGTATACAGGATAATGATTACGTGTGTGCTCTTGCCATCGAGGGTAAGATGTTTGATTCAGTAGAACTCTCACAGCATATTGAAAAACTGGGGATAGAGGGGATAAGCAGCATTGCTTTTTTAATTGGCGGTTCTCTTGGGTTATCTGCTGATGTGTTAAACAGAGCTGATTATAAGCTGAGTTTTTCAAAGCTGACTTTTCCACATCAACTTATGAGAGTGATTCTGTTAGAACAGATATACAGAGCGTTCAGAATCATGAAGAATGAACCTTACCACAAGTGATTATTAAGTTTTTGAATGGAGATTTATTGATGAGAAGAAGAAAAAGACGAATTATACTTATTACAGCAATTTTACTTGCTGCCATATTTCTGCTTGGGTATATGAAATTCTTTAATGGAAGCTTTATATACGTTTCCACAGGAATGCGTAAGAATGAATTCTTTAAAGTGGGGGATTTAAAGTCTGATATATGCGAGGCAGATATTCTTCTTTCAGATGCCAGGAGAGAATATGAGAAATTGTTTGGTGCTGATATATGGAATGAGAAAATAGGCGATGTTACATTTGATGATTATGTAAAGGAACAGGTAAAAGCCAAACTGGAAAGAATATATTGTATGAACCTGTTAGCGAAGGAAAAGGGAACAGTATTATCAAGAACCCAGAAAGAGGGTGTTGCTAATGCAGTTGATACTTTTTATGCTGGACTTTCCAGCGATGAGATATCCCAGTATTCAATTACGAAGGATAAGCTGACCAGTATGTTTACAAGCTTTGCTGTTGCCGAAAGTTTATATAGTGACATTACTTCTGGACAGAATACAGAGGTGAGCTATGACGATGCCAGAGTAATCCAGATTCAGTATATATGTACAGATAATGAATCTGATATTAAGGAAGCCAAGAAAAGAATCGATAATAACGAAGTTTTTTACGTTGTTGCACGAGATTATAATCCTTCCGAATATGAGAGGGAATGTAGAAAAGGAGAGTTGGACAGCGCATTTGAGGAGGCTGCATATAATCTTTCAACCGGAGAAGTAAGTGATATTATTAAGGTTCAGGACAAATATTACATTATCAAGTGCAGCAGTGATAATGACAAGACCAAGACAGAAGCTAATAAAGTGGCTATGGAAAACAAGAAGGGTCTTGACTATTTTAACAGTGTATTTGAAGAATATGAACAGAAGCATTATGTTGAGGTTAACGAAAAAATATGGAATACCAGGAAAACTTCAACAGCTAAAATGTTTAGTGTAAGTTTTGAAGATATATATAACCAGTATCTGAAATAAAGATAGTGTAAACAGGAGAGAATTTGTAATGTCGAAACAAAATTATGATGCTAACAGTATATCAATTCTGGAGGGGCTGGAGGCAGTCAGAATGCGTCCGGGAATGTATATTGGAAGTGTTGGAACAAAAGGACTTAACCACCTTATCTATGAAATTGCAGATAATGCTGTTGATGAGCATCTGGCAGGGTATTGCAGTGAGATTTACGTTGTTTTGAATGAAGATGGTTCTGCTACCATTAAGGATAATGGACGTGGAATACCTGTTGGAATTCATCCTAAAGCAGGAATTCCAGCAGTAGAAGTTGTGTTTACTGTCCTTCATGCTGGTGGTAAATTCGGCGACGGAGGATATAAAATATCTGGCGGACTTCATGGTGTAGGTGCCTCAGTTGTTAATGCACTTTCAGTGTGGCTTGAGGTGGAAATCCGTGTGGATGGTTGTGTTTATCATCAAAGATATGAAAGAGGCAAAGTCTGTGGTCCGTTGGAGAAAGTTGGTACATGCAGAAAGAATGACACAGGAACAACAGTTACTTTCCTTCCAGATGGAGAAATATTTGAAAAGACCAGATTTAAGGAAGATGCCATAAAAAGCCG
>CALZFR010000159.1 GCA_945648485.1 uncultured Eubacterium sp.
ACAGCATTTTCAAATGCAATAAAATTATACAAATCCAAATTGGTTATCAATTTCTGTGTATCTACTACTAACATTACCATTTGTTCACATACTCAATCAGTTTTAAATTACTCAATGATTGTAGCAACACGGCTGGAAGCAACCTCTTCCAGCCGTGTTCAATCATATTAACTAAATGACTCACTCAAAATAATACAGATACACATCCTCTAAATCTATATTATTCTCAACAATTACTGCCTCAGCAGGCAGTCTGTCGCCTACAATTCTTAATGCCAGCCCTTCCTTTCTCTGACGGATGTTGCCGACCTTGAATCTCTTCTGTAATAATGCCGCCTGGCTCATGCTGCAGGTTATTTCCCCAACCTTTCCCTGCATAGATTCTATTAATTCAACAGGGGTTCCATGCCTTATCAGCTTTCCTTTCTTAATTAGCAGCACCTCATCAGCTATGCACTCTATATCACTTACTACATGGGTTGCAAACAGTATTATCTTATTTCTTGACAGTTGGGATATATAGTTACGTATAGCGATTCTCTCCTTCGGGTCAAGACCAGCTGTAGGCTCATCCAGAATAAGTATCCTCGGATTTCCCAGAAGTGCCTGTGCAAGCAGTACCCTCTGTTTCATTCCACCTGAGAATCCGCCTATCTTCTGGTACTGTACCGATGTCAGATTAACAATAGCAAGCAGGTCATCTATCTGGTCGTCAACCGTCTTGACAATGCCGCCACGCCCTCTTACTCTCTTTATACCCTTAATGTGTGCCATATATTTTAAAAATGCTTTAGGGCAGAAATCCTCATAAAATCCCTGCTGCTGTGGCATGTATCCTACAAGCTGGCGGAACCCTGCACCCATATCAAGGATATCCACAGGTTTACCAGTTGTTATCAGATTATCAACAAATAAAATACCTCCGGCTTCTTCACCGGAATCCCTCTTAACATTATCAGTTATAAGATTGATAAGAGTACTTTTGCCTGCACCATTGGCTCCAAGAATACCATATATGCCCGGTTTAAATTTGTACGATATGCCATCAAGTGCCTTAACAGTTCCGTAAGTCTTGTGGATATTATCAATTATAAGCCTCATAGCCATCCCCCTTTATATCAGCCAGCTAAACTTCATGTGTGCAAGCACTACCAGCATAACCACAACAGCTATGGCAATAGGCATCAATGCCCTGTTGCCCTTTCTGCTAATAAACGCTGACAGAAGTATGGCACCCCCTGCACACATTACCGCAATAACCAGTCTTACCATCATTTTAATAAGAATAAACTGCCATATGGCAGTGTGCAGAACTATAAAATTAGGATTTTCTCCCATGAATGTCAGGCTTATTGTCGGTGCACCCATATATTGAAAGTCATAGAATTTCAGAAGAAATGCAGCATCCACAGCGTACACTAATGTATACACACCAAGTGAGCATATCATCCCTGCCAGCACCTTCCTGATCCAGAAACTTTTTCTTCCATTCTTTGCTCCGTGTATTATGTGGTGTATTCCATTTCTTTGTTCCAATGTAACACACTCACTGTTTATCATCATAATTCCTACCACAATCACCAGAAGCAGAACAAACTCCCTGCTGTACGATTTATCCGACAGCACCATCTCTATGCCCCTGTCAGACATCATATATCCATGTATTCCATACCTCTGTTCTATTTCGTCCAGATATGCCAGCTTATTCTCATATTCCTCTAACCCCTTAACAATACTGGCCTGATAAGATACTGCACTGGAAGCCTCCATGAATTCTTCCGTCTCAATAAGCCCCTCATCATGCTCTTTTTTCTTCGTTTCCTGAATCTGCATTAATTCCTGATATCTGTTAATTTCCTCTGTTATCTTATTCTCTATGGCACTGTAGTCTTTGCCACCATGCTGGACATAGTAAGCATCCCTGTCACTGGCAGCCTGGGTGTATATCATCCGCTCAGATGCACAGAAATATACAGCCAGCACAATAACTACAAGCAGAACCCACGCACCTTTGCCTGTAAAGAATACCTTATGTATCTCCATCATTAACACAGAATACCTGCTCATAACTCTGTGATATATATTTTTAATCTTTCCAGCCAGCTTCGATAACAGGCTGTCAGATGAACCTGTCCTGGGATACATCCCATCATATCTCATAACAGCGAAGCTTCCCAGCCCCAGTGCCAGCATTAACAGCAAAAGCATACAGGTCTGGAAGCTTCCGAATACATATGTCTTAAAACCCCAGTTAAGATATGTGGTAAGGAGTTCATTAACATACAGCATACTTACTATATTGGCATAATAAAATCCATTATACACGCTCTGGGGTTCTATATTTCTTCTTAATAGAAACTCTACACCTATAAATATAATAACAAATATAAGTGCATGATTACGCTCCCTTATAATCGTCATAATTCCCCATACGCATATTGACAGCGCAGCTATTATAACCCATGATACCAGATACAGATATACAAGATAAAATCCTTTGCTGTAGGCATGTGTAAACCTGCTAAATCCAATAAGCTCCTGCACTGGGCGTAACAATCCGTCCCCAATACCGTATATGACAACAGCCGTCCCATATATAGATATAGAAAATGCAGCCAGGATTATCCCGGAACCAGCAATTATAATTCCCAGTCTCTCCAGGGCAAGCCTTACTCTTCCATATCTGGTGCAGTGCGCCACCTGCCACACTCCGTTATCCCTCTCAAGAAACATGTTATATATTGCCATTATCATCAGGGCAAATACTATCATAAATGACATGTTATAACCAAGCATGGCCTCTATCGCACGGTCATCGTGTACCTCCACATTAACATGTCCGATTCTTGCAAAATCATTCTGGGTACGGAGTATATTGTTATATGCAAACGAATCCTGCTTTGTAAATATGCCATATTTGTTCATCTTAGAAGCATTCTCAGATATATTGCCAACCACAGAATTATACTCTTCCACATAACTGTGCTTGGCACTGATATATCTGTCATAATCTTTTCTTATCTGGGTACTGCTCATCTCCTGATATAAGAACAATGCACAATTAACAATAATACACACCATAGTAAGGAGCAGAACTTTTTTGTTAAATATACGCTTCCATTCCATACAGCCTCCCAATTACATTCTCTTCATGACTATTTTGAGCGTTTTCTTAACTCAAGCTCATCTATAAGATGTATTGACTTGTCTGTAAGACGTGTCCACTCTGTGGCAGTTGACACTTCATCTTTAGGAATGTACCAGAACATTGTTCCAGCTCCACTTCCATCCTCACCATAATCAAAGAAATTGGAAAACATATATCTGTCATCGCCAAAATATATGTCACCATATCCATTCCATGGATTGTCTATTCTGTTAACAAGATTTCCATCTGTATCAATAACTCTGCATGACATGCCTTTTCCCCCTGTTGAGGATGCCGCCCAGTCAGTGTTATCAAGATATATATACCTTCCATCATAGGACATATTACACTTCATGCAGTCCTTTTCAGCCTTGTATATAAGTTCACCCGGGCGTCCATTATTCAGGCTCTGCTTATACAGCCCCTTTCCTGATTCGAAATAATATATTATTTTGTTAGTTTCATCTATGCTATAGTCACATATATTTCCTTCCATTATAAGTTCAGTTTCCCCACTGGCATAATCATAAGCATACAGTCCCTGGGTTTCCATTAACTTTTCTATTGTGCTGTCTCCTTGTCCAAGCTTATCCCTTGACATACGCATTAGAAACAGTAATTTATCGCCATAACTTCTTGCGTTAAAAAATCCTGCATTCATGGCAGTTACACTGTATACTGTACGAACTGAACCATTATTAATATCCACCTCTTTTATGGCAATCTCTGACTCTTTATTGGCATCAGCATCCACGAAATTGCCACAGTGGTCATATATATAAGCTTTGTTATCATGAAATACCACGTCAAGAGAACCAGCATCTTCTGTTGGAAGCACATCACATATTCCTTTTCTTGTAGCACCATCCTCACTTATCTGTACCAGCTGTGCATTACCCATATTATTCTTT
>CALZFR010000160.1 GCA_945648485.1 uncultured Eubacterium sp.
GCAATGTATTCAGCTACAAGGTCATTTTCCCTCTTATCAAGTGTTATATCATCACCACATCCTACCAGAGATGTAAGTAATAAACAAACCAATAATACTGCAATAGACTTTTTCACGCTGCTACCACCTTTATACTAATCTAATATATTGTATAATATCACGCCTTTGCATCAAGGTCAAACCAGAACTCAACGCCGCCATCAACATTATTTACCCCACATTCTTTTCCATAGGCATCCATAATAGCCTTTACGATGGACAAACCTATACCATTGCCACCATATTCTCTTGTTCTGGCTTTATCTACTTTATAGAACTTAATCCAGATATTATCAATATCTTCCTCTGGAATATGCTTTCCTGTATTAAATACATATACGCGGATTACATCACCAAGCTTTTTATAATATACCTTAATTTCTTTATCAAAGTCACAATGATTTATGGCGTTACTAAGATAATTGGTTATAACCTCTTCTGTCTTATATTCATCTGCCCATACATCCAGCTTATCATCCTCACTGATGAAGGACAGATTGATGCCTTTCTGGTTTGCCCTTAAGTCATTAGCCGCAACAACTGACTGAAGTAGTTCAACTATATCAAATCTTTCAATAACAAGCTCATCCGCACCAAATTCAATCTGATTAAGAGTAAGGAGCCTTTTAACCATAATGTTCATCTTATTTGCCTCATCAATTATAACATCACAGTAAAAATCCATACTTTCAGGATCATCTGATATACCATCCTTTAGTCCTTCTGCATATCCCTGAATCAACGCAATAGGTGTTTTCAATTCATGAGATACATTAGATAGAAACCCCTGTCTCATCTGTTCAATTTCTTCTTTATGGGCAATATCTTTCTTCAATTCAAGATTGGCAGCTTTAAGCTGTGATATAGTTTCCTCAAGCTTTTCTGACATATTATTCATACTATTGCCAAGAATTCCTATCTCACCTTTATCCTTACCTTCATACTTAACGTCAAAATCAAGGTTAGTCATCTTTTCAGCTATTCCGGAAAGCTTTTTAATTGGTCCTGCAATATAACTTGAAAATGCAATTGCAGCAACAACTCCAATTATAATAAGAACAATACCGGTAAATGTAATAAATGAATTAAAAATAGTCACATTATCCTTGATTCCCTGAATACTAACTCTTACAATCATTGATGAACCATTATCAAGAGTACCCCACAGTTCATAATAGTAATCCAGAAGTCTTCCATCATATACTTTCTGGAGAGTATAAGCGTCCGTCTCAACAATAATATCTCTGTTCTCACCAACTCCGCTTCCATACATGTTATATATCAATTCATCTTTAGCTCTATCACCGTACTGCTTCTTCTGTGGCTTGTCCTTGTCAGAAAAGCTTCCTTCTTCATTACCATTACTTTCAGGCAGATTAGATGATGATAAATCAGATGTCACAGAATCAGGCATAACAGGCTCAGGTTCCTGTTCTCCTGAAGGAGCAGGTGAATTATCCTGAAACCTGTCATTATTAAAAAAACTCATTTTTAATCTTAACAAAAGTTCTGCTTCACCCTTATTATTAGTATAAAGGGTTGTCCAGTCACTATTTGTAATAAGAATAGACATTCCGTTAGCAGAAGTAAAATACTCTAAATTATCCTCCATCTGCGACTTTGTAATTGTTCCGTCAGAATATGCACAGACCTGCCTGTTAATCTCCTCATATCCTGAAAGCATCTGCTTTCTTTTAACACTAAGATAGAAATTCTCTGCCATAGTACTATTTAAAATAAACAGCAAAAAAATAAGTACAGTTATAATACCTGTAAAAAGCGCCGTAAGTTTAAATCTGATTGAGTGAACATTCATATCCTAACCGGGTATTCCTTTCATATTTATATATCTGTATACCATGTTGCTGAGTCTATTCTTGCTGGATATTTTAGCATAAAATGTACCTCTTTTCAATTAACGGGCTGCATTTATATTGTGAACTATTTATGTTTTTATATTATTCTGAAGTCATAAGTTCTTTGACAATTTTCTAAATAACTATATAATATAATTAAATATATTAATAATTTTATAGAATAATTATTAAATACAGAGGTGAATGTCTATGAAAAAGAAACTTTTAGCAGCTATGCTGTCTGTGTTTACCATGACCTTGTCCCTTTTTGGATGTGGTACAACAAATTCTGACAGCACGATTAACAACACCCCCTCTCTTGCTACTGATTATGCAAACTCTGGCTCCGGGGTAATTGAACTCAAAATCTGGGTTGAGGAATCAAACTTTGACAATGTAAACAAAATGGTTGAAAGCTTTAAGAAAGCATATGCAGATCAAGCCACCTTCTCTATAACCCTTGAGGCACAGCAGGATTCACAAACCAGAGATAAACTTCTTGCTGATGTACACAATGGTGCTGATGTTTTTTCGATGCCAGATGACCAGCTTTACAGCATGATATCTGGTGGTGCTTTATCCCCTGTCATTAACGCAGATAAGGTAAGAAGTGAAAATCTTGAAGCGGCAGCAGATGCTGCCTCATATAAAGACATCTTATATGCTTACCCTTATTCAGCTGACAATGGCTATTTCTTATACTATGACAAGAATTATTTTTCAGAGGATGATGTTAAAACACTTGACAGAATTCTTCAGGTTGCAAACGAGAATGGCAAAAAGTTCTCTATGGAATTCGAATCAGGCTGGTATCTGTACACCTTCTTTGGGCAGACAGGACTTAAATTTGGAATTAATTCAGATGGTGTTACAAACTACTGTAACTGGAATTCAACAGATAATTCAGTTAAAGGCGTTGATATTGCACAATCACTTTTAGATATTGTTTCCAGCCCTGCTTTCACATCAAAGCCAAATGATTCTTTCATAAATGACATTAAATCCGGTGAAGTTATAGCTGGTGTCAGTGGCGTATGGCATGCAATGCAGGTTAAGCAGGAATGGGGAGAAAATTATGGTGCCTGCAAACTTCCAACCTATACATGTGGCGGACAGCAGATACAGATGTCCACATTTACTGGGTATAAAATGATGGGAGTAAATTCATATTCAAAACACCCTGAATGGGCACACAAGCTGGCTGAATGGCTTACAAACGAAGAAAATCAAACACTTCGTTTCATTGATATTAATCAGGGACCATCAAATAAAAAAGCTGCCTCTTCTGATTCTGTAAAAAAGGTTCCTGCAATTAATGCAGTTATTGATCAGTCCCAATATGGAACACTACAGAGAGTGGGAAATACATATTGGGATGCATGCAGTAATTTTGCCAAAACAATATTAAATGGTAATCCAAACAATGTACCATTGCAGGAACTTATGGATACACTTGTAAATGGAATAACAGCATCAACAGTACAATAAGGGAGGTTATGAATAATGAAACAGAAAAAACGAATAAGCATAAAAATTCTCATTTTAATCCCGGTATTTGTACTTGGATTTTTAGCAATTTCCTCAAATATAGAATCTATTATTAATTTAAGAAATGTAAACAGCAAAGCCGTAACCATAGCTGACGAGCATATGAAAAACATATCTGAACTTAGCAACATTCAGAAAAAAACTCAAAATATACATAAGCTGGCATTATCCCATATAATTGCCACTGATTTAGATACTCTTATCAGCATTATTAATGAAATACGTGCAGAGCAGGCTGAAATAGATTCATATATTAATCAATATGGTCAGAACCTTCGAAACTTTGATTCAGAGGCATATGATAAACTACTGGAAAGCTATAAGAATATGAAATACGAGATTGAAAACCTTCTTGCATACAGTGGTAATAATGCAAAACAAGATGCTTTCGCACTGGCAAATGGTGACATAAAAAAATATGGTAATGATATCCAGTCTCAAATTGATATTATAATTGACAAAGCAAACGAAAATGCTGATAGAACCAGCAAAGAACTTAACAGAATGTACAAAGATGCATTATTTAAGAACACTTTTTCTGTTGTACTTAGTATAGTTTCTGTAATAATTGCGTTTTACTGTGTATTTATACTTGTTATCAGAAAAATCAATTCA
>CALZFR010000161.1 GCA_945648485.1 uncultured Eubacterium sp.
AACCATTATTTATAGATAAGCAGGATTATGAGAATTTCACAAAAAGGCATGACAGTGCAAAGGTTAAAACTGCGCCACTTGATAACTATGAAGGAAACTGCTATCTCGGAATTGATGCAGGTTCAACCACAACAAAAGTTGCACTGATTGATGAAGATGGCAATCTGCTCTATTCATTTTATTCAAGTAATAACGGTAATCCACTTGCAACAACAATTACATCAATAAAAGAAATATACTCTAAGCTTTCACCTAAAGCTAAAATTGTTTCATCATGTTCCACTGGTTATGGTGAAGCTTTGATTAAAGCTGCCCTATTACTAGATGATGGTGAAGTAGAAACTGTGTCACATTTCTATGCTGCTGCATTCTTTGATCCTGAAGTTGACTGTATCATTGATATAGGTGGACAGGATATGAAATGTATTAAAATCAAGAATCAGACTGTAGATTCTGTTATGCTTAATGAAGCATGCTCTTCCGGATGTGGTTCGTTTATTGAAACTTTTGCAAAATCCCTTAATTATTCAGTTCAGGATTTCGCAAAAGAAGCTTTATTTGCAAAACATCCTATTGATCTAGGAACAAGATGTACTGTATTCATGAATTCCAAGGTTAAACAGGCCCAGAAAGAAGGTGCTGAAGTTTCTGATATTTCAGCAGGACTTGCCTATTCTGTAATTAAGAATGCATTATACAAAGTAATAAAGATTGCAGACCCCGGCGACCTTGGCAAGCATATTGTTGTACAGGGTGGCACATTCTATAATGATGCTGTTTTAAGAAGTTTTGAAAAAATAACAGGCGTTGATGCCATAAGACCTGATATTGCCGGTATTATGGGTGCATTTGGTGCTGCACTTATTGCCAGGGAAAGATATGATGGAATCTCAGATTCTACTATGCTTTCAATTGATAAAATCAATGACTTAAAGATTGAGACATCTATGACTAGATGTAAAGGCTGTACAAATAACTGTCATTTGACAATAAACAAGTTTTCAGGCAACAGAAAATTCATTACTGGTAACAGATGTGAAAGAGGTCTTGGTAAAGAAAAAACTGACGACAGGCTTCCTAACCTTTTTGATTATAAGTTCCACAGACTGTTTGACTATGAGCCTCTACCTGAAAATGAAGCTGTACGTGGTGTTGTGGGTATTCCAAGAGTTCTTAATATGTACGAGAATTATCCATTCTGGTTTACTTTTTTCACAAAACTTGGTTATAGAGTCATTCTCTCTCCTCAATCAAACAGAAAGATTTATGAGCTGGGAATTGAATCAATACCATCTGAATCAGAATGTTATCCTGCCAAACTGGCGCATGGTCATATTACCTGGCTGATAAGACAGGGAATTAAATTTATATTCTATCCATGTGTACCATACGAACATAAAGAAATTGACAAGACAAACAATCACTACAACTGCCCAATCGTAACTTCATATGCTGAGAATATCAAGAATAATGTTGAGGATATTAAATTATGCAACATTAATTTTATGAATCCATTTCTTTCATTTGAAAATAAAGAAATACTTGAAAAACGTCTCATTGAAGAATTTTCAGATATACCTGCTGCACAGATTAAGTCTGCTGTTTCACAGGCCTGGGATGAACTTATGCAATCCAGGGAAGATATGCATAAAAAGGGCGAGGAAGTTATTGATTTCCTTAATAAAACTGGAAAACGAGGAATTGTACTTGCTGGACGGCCATATCATGTTGACCCTGAAATAAACCATGGAATACCTGAATTGATTAATTCATACGGAATTGCTGTTCTTACAGAGGATTCTGTTGCCCACCTTGGCAATGTTGAAAGACCATTAATTGTTATGGATCAGTGGATGTACCATTCACGTCTATATGCAGCAGCTTCATATGTAAAGAATACTGACAATCTTGATTTAATCCAGCTTAATTCTTTTGGATGTGGTCTTGATGCCGTTACTACTGATGCTGTAAATGACATTCTTACTAAATCAGGTAAAATATATACTGTCCTTAAGATTGATGAAGTTAACAACCTAGGTGCTGCAAGAATAAGAATACGTTCTCTTATTGCAGCTTTGAAAGTACGTGAAAAGAAGAACTATAAACGTAAAATTGTTAGCGAGGCATATCATAGAGTTGAATTCACACCTGAGATGAGAAAAAACTACACTATTCTATGTCCTCAGATGTCACCAATACATTTTGATCTTCTGGGGCCTGCTCTGTCATCATGTGGGTATAATTTTGTAGTTCTTGATAATGATAATAAATCATCAGTTGATATAGGACTAAAATATGTTAATAACGATGCCTGCTACCCTTCCCTGATGGTTGTAGGACAGATTATGAATGCAGTTCTTTCCGGCAAATACGACCTTGATAAGACAGCTATTATTATTACTCAGACTGGTGGTGGATGCCGTGCTTCCAACTATATCGGATTTATCAGAAGAGCCCTTGAGAAGGCTAATTTAGGTCATATTCCTGTAATATCTCTCAGTGCCCAGGGTCTGGAAAGCAATTCTGGATTTAAATATAATCTTAAGATAATAAAAAAAGCAATGATGGCTATTGAATATGGCGACATATTCATGAATGTTGTATACAGGACAAGACCATATGAGAAGGTTCCTGGTTCAGTAAATGCACTGCATGAAAAGTGGAAAGCAAAGCTTATTGACCAGCTTACAAAAGATAAGGTTTCAATGAAGGAATATAAGCAGAATCTTCATGCTATAGTTGAAGATTTCGATAAAATTGAACTTCTGGATATTAAAAAGCCAAGAGTTGGTGTTGTAGGAGAAATTCTTGTTAAATTCCTTCCATCAGCCAATAATTATATTGTAGATCTTCTGGAAAGTGAAGGTGCTGAAGCTGTTGTTCCAGATTTAATGGGATTCCTGCTATACTGTGCTGAAAACGCCAACTTTAAGCGTGATTATCTTGGTGCCTCTAAGAAAACTGCATTTATAAGCAATACAATCATCAGTATTCTTGAATGGTTTAGAAAAGAAGGTAATGCTGCTTTAAGGGAGAGCAAGCGTTTTGATGCTCCTTCAAATATAAAAGATACTGCAAAGCTGGCTAAGGATCTTGTTTCTTTAGGAAACCAGACTGGTGAAGGATGGCTTCTTACCGGTGAAATGATTGAACTTATTCATAATGGAGCCGGTAATATTGTATGTTGTCAGCCATTTGCATGTTTACCTAACCACATTGTAGGAAAAGGTGTAATCAAGGAGCTGCGTGCTGCATTCCCTGAAGCAAATATAATTGCTGTTGACTATGATCCTGGTGCATCTGAAGTTAATCAGTTAAACAGAATTAAGCTTATGCTGGCAACCGCTAATAAAAACCTTGAAAAACAATAAAATAAGATTTATAATACTTGTAGAATTTTGTTATATTTTGAAAAACATGAAAGCAGGTGATTATATATGTTTTTATTATTTATCGGACCAATAATAGGGGTTTCTGTTGCTATTATAGCTACTGTATGTATAGTCGCTTCTGTTTCAGGAGTCCTTGGTAATGAACTTAAGGATGACGACGATAAATAGTTTTTTGTAACACAAGACAAATTATTACATTAAAAAAGTGGAGGATGCCTTAGTTCATCTTCCACTTATTTTCTATCTGCCAATCTATTGGCTCTATTCCATTATCTGCCAAAAACTTATTTGCCTGACTAAAATGATGACATCCGAAAAAACCTCTATAAGCTGATAAAGGACTTGGATGTGGCGCTTTAAGAATAAGATGCTTAGGATTAGTAAGCATTGGAATCTTCTTCTGTGCAGGAGAACCCCAAAGCATATACACTATCGGTCTGTCCTGTGCATTGACAGCCTGAATAACGGCATCTGTAAACTGTTCCCATCCTCTACCCTGGTGAGAATTTGCCTGATGAGCCCTGACTGTCAGAACTGTGTTGAGTAACAATACTCCCTGATCAGCCCATTTCTTCAGATACCCATTATCAGGAATATAACAACCACAGTCAGACTGAAGTTCTTTATATATATTCTGTAATGATGGGGGTATATCTCTCTG
>CALZFR010000162.1 GCA_945648485.1 uncultured Eubacterium sp.
TTAAGAAAAAATGAATTTGTGAAGGAGAACGATAAAGTGTCAGAAAAAGAAAAGATGATTGCTGGAAATCTGTATGACCCATCAGATGAAGAACTAAACCGTTTGCGTATCAAGGCACGTAAACTGGCGAGACGTTATAATCAAACAGACGAAGATGAACCTGAAAAACAGATGGAACTACTACATGCTTTGTTACCAAACACAGCTGAAATTCCTGGATTGCAAGCTCCGATTTACTTCGATTATGGCTTCAACACTACTTTCGGGAAATTCAGTTGTGCCAATTTCAATTTCACTTGTCTGGATGTATGTCCGGTTACAATTGGCGAAGGCTCTGTTATTGGTGCGGGAAGCGTTGTAACAAGAGATATTCCGCCTCATAGTCTGGCAGCTGGCAACCCATGCAAAGTAATAAGGGAAATTACTGAGAGGGATAGAATGGAGTTGTAATGATAGATACCATGCGAATCCCGATAATAAAATCACATAACAGATTAAATACCTCTTACACCGCATTATTTACCACTTGGTTTCCAGCTATTTACATTTATGAAAAAATCATTATTATGTAAGATAACCGGTTGATAATCATTTACAGACGAGGGGGTGAATGTGTTGAAAATACGGATTGAGATGTCTGAAGGTGTTCAGGAAGAAGTGGTTATCCGATGCAGAGAGATTACACCAGAGATTATACGGCTGCAGCAGCTTCTGTCTGGAGACTCTGACAGATCCAATCAGTTTTTATTATATAAAGGCGACACAGAGTATTACCTGAATGTGAATGATATTATTTTTTTTGAAACAGAGGGGAACGCTGTTATGGCACATACAAAGAATGATATGTACGAAACAAGGCGAAAGCTTTACGAGTTGGAAGAACTTTCAGGTGGGCGATTCCAAAGAATATCAAAATCAGCCATCGTAAACGTTGATAAGGTTTATTCAATTAAAAGAAATGTCACATCATCCAGTGCCATAGAATTTCAGGGAACTCATAAGCAGATTTATGTTTCAAGAGCATATTACAAAGTGTTACGTGAAAAGTTAGAAGAAAAGAGGTAGATTGTTATGCATAGTACAAAGAGAGTATTCTGGGGATTATGTTTCATTGTCATTGCTGTGATGATTATTTTAAATCAGACAGGAGTGATGGCAGTAACCTTAAGTGCAGGAAAGATTATTATTGGAATTTTAGCTCTGTTATTGTTAGTTGAAGGTATTATAAACAAAGAGTTTGGAGGGATTTTTCTTTCCCTGGGACTTTTTTGGATGACTTTCGGAGAGATGATTGGATTGCCCAAAGTATCAGTATGGGTTATTCTTTTAGTGGTTTTATTATTGACTATTGGATTTAATTCTATCTTTCCCAAGAAGAATAAACATTTTCATTGGGAGAAGGTAGAGGGCTATGATAAGTCAAATCCGGTAAATGAGCACCAGACCATTACAGATACGGAAGAAAACGGATATGTATATTGCTCTAATCATTTTGGTGCATTGGCAAAATATGTAAATTGTTCTGACTTCAGAGGAGCATCTGTCAAGAACAGCTTTGGTGAATTGAAGGTGTATTTTGACAGAGCTTATATTGTTACAAGCCCTGTTGATATCAACTTAAACAACAGCTTTGGAGAGCTTCAGGTATTCGTGCCAAAAGACTGGAATGTGAAGCTTAATGTAAGTGTTTTTGCCGGGGATTGCAAGAATCAGTATCATACAGGAAATGAGAATGGACCAGTGGTTCGGATTTCTGGTAGTGTGAGTTTTGGAGAAATTCAGATTATCTATGTATAGAAAATTATAATATGCAGAAATACATTGCTATTTGTTGAAAGAATGTAAAAAATGTAGTAAACTAATTAATAGATAAGTTGTTTATTACAAGAGATACAGAGGGGGATTCAACTATGGGATATGATGACAAATTATTTAAATCAAGTGCAAACAAAAAAGCAATGTATATGTGGATGTTCACAGCAATTATTCTGTCAGTGGCATATACAGTTGAGTTGATTAAAGGTGACAGAACTCCACAGTATTACATGATTTTCATGATTGTGTGCTGGGTTCCATTTCTTCTGGGAGTTGCAATTTTGTTAATTAAAGGAATTGATACTACCTGGTATAAGCAAACAGTTGCCATAGGGTATGGTGTATTTTATGCATTTACGGTATTAACATCAGATACTAATCTGACTTTTGCCTATATTTTCCCAGTAGTATGTATGTTGATATTGTATAAGGACCGGGCACTGTTTCTCAGAGTTTCTGGTTTGAATGTTTTACTGATAGTTGCTAATTTTATATTAAGAACTATGAGGAGTCCTGGGAACTTTACCACGGCGGACTTTGAGATTCAGTTAGGTGTTATCATACTGAGTTATATTGCTTATGTATTAGCTATTGACCATCTCTCGAAATCAGACGGTGCAATGCTGAATGCGGTAAAGGATAATCTTGACCATGTGGTTAAGACCATTGAACAGGTAAAAACAGCAAGTACATCCGTAGTGGATGGCGTTACAGTTGTCAGAGAACTTTCTGACGAAAATATTGAAGGTGCCAATAATGTAGTGCGGAG
The DNA here is from genome assembly GCA_945648485.1 of uncultured Eubacterium sp. Lineage (GTDB taxonomy): Bacteria > Bacillota > Clostridia > Lachnospirales > Lachnospiraceae > Lachnospira. The sequence continues at coordinate 2,585 of CALZFR010000162.1, forward strand.
TATGGAAGGACTTAACGCTAACAATATGGTGCTTTCCGATAAAACTAATTCTTCCCTGGATATGACTAAGACCATTGATATGCAGGTAAATAATGTGGCAGGACTGATTTCTGATGTGGTTACTTTGACGGACGGTTCTGTGGAACATGCAAAAACAAGCTTGTCACAGCTGGAAGATGTTGTGAAATCCACCACTGAAATGGCAGAATTATCTGCTGATGTGGATAAGATATTAAAGAACTTCAAAGATGAGTTCGAGATGGTAAAGACAGAGATCGGTATGATTACCGGAATTTCATCACAGACTAATCTGCTTGCTTTGAATGCTTCCATTGAAGCTGCAAGAGCTGGTGAAGCAGGCAAAGGTTTTGCGGTGGTAGCAGATGAAATCCGTAATTTAAGTATGGGAACAAAGACCTCCTCTGACAGAATCATGGGAGCACTCGGCCATTTGGAAGAGACCTCTGGAAGGATGACAGAGTCTATTATTAAGACCATGGAACTGATTCGTCTGAATCTGGAAAAGATTACCCAGGTTAACGAAAGCGTTACCAGAATTACGGAGGATTCAGCACAGATTGGTAATAATATACAGGTAATTGATTCTGCCATGAAAGAAGTAGAGAACTCCAATAAGAATCTGGTGGATAACATGAACCAGGTAGGAGAAGTTATGAAGCTTATGACAGAGGGCATTGAAGATGCTGACGGAACCACCAAGGTTATGAAAAGTAAGTACGAGGAGACCTACAATAGTGTCAATGATATTGAAAGAATTGTTGGTGGTCTGATTGAAGAACTGGGTACCGGTGGTTTCCTGGGTATCAAGGATATTACAGAAGGAATGCATGTCAATATTGTAGTGGACAACAAGCAGACTGGAGATACTTATAGAACTGTGGTTTCCGAAGTGATATCTAGCGGAATCGTAGTGGAAATCCCTATGCGTGAAGAAAAACAGCTGGAAGTTATAAAGGGTATGAATTATTACTTACAGGTTGTTGTAGATAATCAGGTATATAACTGGGACGAAGTACAGATTAGTGTGAGAAGAGACGGAAAATATAAGGTTCTGGTGGAAGGCAATCCTGCAGTTATTAATCGTCGTAAGTACAGACGAATGCCTTTAACTCATGCATGTGATATATCTTCCGAGATGTCCGGCAAGACTTATGAAGGAAAGATGGTAAACATCAGTGCCAATGGTTTTGCTTTCTCTACTAAAGAAGAGGATATTAAGAATGCCAAGGGCATGAAGGTTTCTTTGAAGGTTAAGGACTTCCCTGTATTGGGAGAACGTATGCTTGATGGATATGTGACTCGTGTTTCAGATAATGAAGGCGAGTATATTGTAGGATGTCGTATGATGGAAGACAACAGCGATATATACAATTATGTGGAGAAGAATTACAAAGGCCTGTAAAGCAGTTATAATTAAGTCAGGCATATATAAT
>CALZFR010000163.1 GCA_945648485.1 uncultured Eubacterium sp.
TTAATGGCATTAACCAGAGAAAGTGGATATGTGTTGAGGCAGATAATCTTAAGGTAATGGCTAAAGATGACACAATACTTCTTTTTATGGTAGACAGTTCTTTTGCTGAAACTGTTAAGGTCGCTGAAATTGAAGCTGCCTTTACAGATATCTGTGGTGGAAGCCTTGATGTTAGTCTTAGCAAGTAATTTGTTATTATATTTCGTTTTTTATTGCTGCTTTATTAAGTGTTTTTAAAGTTTTATTTTTTGTTGAAGGGAAAGGAGAATTATGCTTTTTTCAAGTGTGCCATTTCTTTTTTATTTCCTTCCGGCAGTAATGATTGTTTATTTTGCAGTACCTGATAAATTCAAAAATGCAGTGCTTTTGGTATTCAGCCTCGTGTTTTACGCATGGGGCGAGCCAAAGTACGTGTTCCTGATGTTATTCTCTATCTTTTCAGGGTATATTTTTGGTCTTCTTATTGACAAATACCGTGGAAAGAAAGCATCAGGAATTTTTTTAGTTATTTCAGTTATTATTAGTCTGGGAATTCTTTGTTATTTTAAATACGCTGATTTCTTTATCAGTAATATTAACAGAATGACGTTTTTTTCTATCCCGCTTTTAAGAATTACGATGCCTATAGGTATCAGCTTCTATACTTTCCAGATAATAAGCTATAATATTGATGTATACCGAAAAAGTGTGTCTGCCTGCAAAAATATTGTAAATTTCGGCGCATATGTTGCACTTTTTCCACAGCTTATAGCAGGGCCTATAGTAAGATTTAAGGACATATATAGAGACCTTGCCAGTAGAAAACATAAGTTTGATATGGCAGCTGTAGGTATTGCACGTTTCTGCACCGGTCTTGGTAAAAAGGTATTAATAGCCAATTCTTTTGGACAATTATGTGAGATATTTAGGGCGTCGGGAGAGAAGTCTGTGCTTTTTTACTGGATATATGCAGTTTCTTTTACACTTCAGATTTATTATGATTTCTCAGGATATTCTGATATGGCTATAGGTCTTGGAAGCATATTTGGTTTACATTTTCCTGAGAACTTTAACTATCCTTATATCTCAAAAAGTATTACTGAATTCTGGAGACGCTGGCATATATCCCTTGGCTCCTGGTTTCGTGATTATGTATATATACCTTTAGGTGGAAACCGTGTATCCAGGAAGCGGTGGATTCTAAATGTATGTGTTGTATGGATGCTTACCGGATTCTGGCATGGTGCAGGGTGGCAGTTTATTATGTGGGGTGCTTTGTATGCAGTACTTCTTATTATTGAAAAAATGTCAGCTGGTAAGTTTTTTGCACGAGTGCCTTCCTTTGTAAGTCATATTTATGTTATGTTTTTTGTAATAATTGGCTTTGTGTTGTTTAATTCTGAAGGAGTCGGCGGTGCTTTTTATGATGTTACAGCAATGTTTGGTGCCAGAGGACTTCCGGTTGTAACAGCTGAGTCCCTTTATTATCTTAAAAGCTTTTTTGTAATGTTTATAATTGGAATTATAGGTTCTACTCCTTTGATTAAATATATATCAGACAGATTACGGATTGGAAGGATGAGGAAAGCATATGCTTTGCTGTATCCATTAATATTATGTCTGATAGTTGTACTTGTTACGGCTTATCTTGTGGATGGTTCTTTTAATCCATTTCTGTATTTCAGGTTTTAATTTTTTTATTTGTTGTGTTTATTGATTTTATGAGAATTGGAGGGTGAGGATATGAACAGCAGGACATATAGCATATATACTGTAGTGGTTGTTTCAGTATTGTTTTTAAGTCTATCTTTTGCATGTCTTTTTTCTCCAGAAAAGGATTATTCAGAAAGCGAGAGAAGGGCTCTTACCGGTTTTCCTTCTGTTTCCCTTCAAACACTTGCTAATGGGCAGTTTATGAATGATTTTACAGATTATAGTCTTGACCAGTTTCCATTACGGGATGGTTTTCGAAGAATTAAAGCAGTTTCCCAGTATAGTATATTCCGTTTCAGGGATAATAATGGGATATATATAAGTGATGGTCATGCGGCGAAAATGGTTTATCCTCTTAAGGAAGATTCTGTGATTAATGCTGCTGATAAATTTGGAAAAATATATGATATGTATTTGTCTGAAAATGACAATAAAATCATAGCATCAGTTGTTCCGGATAAGGGTTATTTTCTTGGCGAGAAGAGAGGTTTTCTTTCCATGGATTATACTAAGATGGAAAACATATTTGCTGACAACATGCCTTTTGCAAAGTATGTCAGCATATATGATACTCTTTCAATTGAGGATTATTATTATACAGATACTCATTTAAGACAGGACAAGATTCTTGATACTGCATTAAGAATTGCTTATGCCCTTGATGTTGACATTAAAGAGGATTACACAATTAAAGAAGCAACAGATGAATTCTTCGGAGTGTACTATAGTCAGTCTGCACTGCCTCTGGCACCAGACAGCATTAATTATGTTACCAGTGATTCTATTGAAGAAGCGGTTGTTTATAATTATGAAAATGGGAGTACTGGTGGTGTCTATAACTTTGATAAACTGCAAAGTAAAGACCCCTATGAGTTTTTTCTCTCAGGGGCCTGTGCTTTAATGACGATTGATAGTCCATCTTCGGATAATGATAAGAAGCTTGTTGTTTTCCGTGATTCCTATGCCTCGTCTATAGTTCCGTATTTTATTGGTGCATATTCTAAAATTACTCTTGTTGACACACGATACATTGAGCCTTCACTTCTATCTGAATATGTGGATTTCTCAGATTGTGATGTTATCTTTTTGTATAGTACCATGGTTCTCAATGAAAGCAGTGTGTTAAGATGATTGTTATCTAAGTATTTTCTTAAGTATTTTATTTAGTTCAAGAGGCTGCTCTAATTGTGGGAGCAGCTTTGAATTAGTTATCTGGTATGTTGATATGGCAGGATTAATATTTAAGAACTGCTGGGCTGTTTCTTTTCCTGAAGCATTTTCTTTACCGTTTATTATGCTGATTTTATTCAGTGTCTTAACTGCTCTTGATATTACAGCTGTAGTATATCCACAGTCTTTGCTTAAGTAGACATATTTTGCTTTTGCTCCACCAATATGTGCAGTTTCATTAAATGCTTCAAGCCATTCTTTATTGATATAGTGTTTGTTGTAGAAATTCCTTGTTGTAAAATCCCGTTCAAAGAAAGTGCGTCTTACGCACATATTGTAGATAAATGTTCCTATAACCGGAATGTTTAACATATATTTTCTATATCTGCTGTAGTGGTCTGGACCTTTCCTGGCATCCACAGGACTTTGCGGATTAATTAATATAATGTTGTCATATGCCAGAGGATTACTTATAGCAGACATAAGAGCTATTGTGGAAGAATCCTTTGATGTTATTATATCCACACGTTTATTAATTACATGTAGTATGAAATCATTAAGGAGCTGGGTATACATATAGATTGTATATGTTATATCTGGTTTTTCTGAGTGACCACAGCCTAAGAGGTCAATAGTATATACCGTGTGTTTTTCTGCCAGTGCTTTTTTAATTCTTTTCCATTCGTAGGATGAAGCTTCTGGTGACAGGTCATGGAGCAGAAGAACAGGAGAGCCTTTTCCTGATTTTGTGTATGCAACTTTACCGAATTTCCACTCATATACAAGTTCATCTGAATTAGCTGTTATATTTTTTTGCGTTGCTGTCTTAGCTATCTTCTTATTGATTAAATGCAGGGCTGTAATGGATGCACCGCATGCAGCAACTGCAAATCCAAGTTTTCTACATTTGTTCATAGTATCAATCCTTTCGATATGAAATTATTATTTTCTATCTTGTGTATTATTCATGTAATATTTTTCATCATCAATCTATGTGTTTTAATTATAATATAATGCTTGTTTATTGGCAAATTATTTACTTCTTTTATTTTACGTAAATTTCTTGTATAATGCTTATATTAGGTTTAATTTAATTGTTATATCTATTTATCAATACTGTTTAATACATACGCAAGATATATTTATATGGAGGAT
>CALZFR010000164.1 GCA_945648485.1 uncultured Eubacterium sp.
TGTTATGGAATATACAGATATCAGTCTGTGGAGAGAATATTCAATGAGATTGTAGTAAAGGGAGGCTTGAAGAGGAATACAAGAATAAAGACATTGGATATTATTGGTGTGTATTCCCCGGTGTATGTTGAGGGGAAACAGTCATTTGTTCTTAATCTGGCAAAGATTATGTCTGAAAAATACAAAACTTTGTATATTAATCTGGAAGAATTTTCGGGGCTTGGTGAATTGCTACCGGCTGAGAACCAGTACACTTTGTCAGATGCACTGTATTTTTACAGGCAGAATGGGAAAATGGTGGCTGATAAAATCGGCCAGACTATTAATTCTGTATCAGGTGTTGATTATATTCCGCCAGTGATGTGTGCTGAAGACTTATCCTATGTTGATTCCAAGGAGCTTATTACTTTTTTTGAACAGCTGGGTAATATGTTTGGGTATGAGATGATTGTGGTGGATATATCAACTGCGGTAAGGCAGCCCTGGGATATGCTGGATATGTGCAGTACGGTGTATGTTCCTGAGAAAAGCGATTATATCTCTAAGGAAAAGTTGAAATGCTTTGAGACATATTACAGCAGTATTGGAAGGGAATATTCATTTGACAGATTTGAGTTAATCAGGCTTCCGGAAGGGGAGAATGACATGAAGCCTGATTTCTGGGAAAAGTGCGGATATAGTGGAATGTGCAGATATGTCAGAAAAATGCTTGAAAAGGATGGGGATACAGGTGCAGGAGAGTAACAGTGAGATGGTTTCTCTGATTAAGGACAGAGTATATGGAAGGCTGGATATGTCACAGGATCTTGAAGATAGTGAACTGATGGATGTGATTGATGAGTGTGTGTTGGAGGAAAGCCGTATAACCATGATTCCAATCAGGCAGAGGCAGGAGCTGGCGGAGACAGTATTTAATGCTATCAGGAGGCTGGATGTGCTGCAGGATATACTGGAAGATGACTCTATAACAGAGATTATGATTAATGGAAAGGACAATATATTTATTGAAAGAAACGGACGTATCGAAAAGTCTGGCAAGGTCTTTGACAGTGATGCCAGACTTGAGGATATAGCCCAGAAGATTGCTGCATTGTCTAACAGAATTGTGAATGCTTCTGTTCCTATTGTGGATACAAGGCTGGCAGATGGCTCCAGAGTGTGTATAATTCTGCCTCCCGTGGCATTGAATGGCCCTATTATTACTGTCCGTAAATTCTTTGAGATTCCTCTTACCATTGAAAAATTAATTGAGCTGGGTTCTGTTAATACAGAGGTGGCAGCATTTCTTGAAAAGGCGGTTAAGGCAAAATATAACCTGTTTATATCTGGTGGAACTGGAAGCGGTAAAACGACATTTCTTAATGTGCTGTCTAATTTTATCCCTAAGGATGAGCGAATTGTTACAATTGAAGACTCTGCTGAACTACAGCTGAAGAAGGTGGAGAATATTGTAAGGCTTGAGGCGAGAAATGCCAATGTGGAGGGAAAGAATGCAATTACCATAAGGGATCTGATTAAAGCAAGCCTGAGGTTAAGGCCTGACAGAATTATTGTTGGAGAAGTAAGAGGAGAAGAGACACTGGATATGATTCAGGCTATGAGTACAGGGCATGATGGAAGTCTGTCAACAGGTCATGGAAACAGCCCGGAGGATATGATGGCAAGACTGGAAACCATGGTTCTTATGGGGATGGATATGCCTGTGTCCGCAGTTAGACAGCAGATTGCTTCTGCTATTGATATAATTGTCCATCTTGGAAGGCTGAGGGATAAATCAAGGAGGGTATTGAAAATAGTTGAGATTACAGGAATTGAAAATGGAGAAATTGCTTTTAACACCCTGTATGAATTTAAAGAAATGGGGGAAGAAGGCGGGAAAGTCCAGGGCGGACTTGTCAGAGTGGCAGAAAATCTTAAAAATACTGAAAAAATGCAGCGGGCGGGATATTAGTCTGTGGATTTTTGAAGGGATAATTATGCTTTTAGTTGTAAGCTTCCTTTTCTATGACAGCTTTCTGGTAGCATTACTGCTTTCGCCATATCTGGTCATGTATCTGAGAAGAAAAGCCCTTGAAAAGAACAGTAAAGAAAGGAGGCAGCTGGTAACACAGTTCAAGGATGGAATGGTGGCGGTATCATTTGCCCTGAATGCGGGATATTCAATTGAGAATTCCTTCAGGGAGGCGGTAAAAGAACTGATGACACTGTATGGCAGCCAGTCAGCTATAGTTGTGTGTTTTGAGAAAATGCTAAGAAGAATAAAGAATAATGAGAATATAGAAGATGTACTGTCAGAATTTGCCATAAAAACACAGATTGAGGACATTATGTATTTTGCAGATGTATTCGGATACGCCAAAAGAAGTGGAGGAGATCTGATATCTATTATAAAGAATACTGCCAGTACCATAAGAGATAAGATTGAAGTGGATGCCCAGATTCAGACTGCAATCAGTGGAAAGAAGATGGAATCGGCAGTTATGGCTGTTATGCCATTTGGAATACTGGGATATATGAAACTGAGTTCTCCGGAATTCATTGATACACTTTATCATAATGTGATTGGAGTAATATTCATGAGTGTCTGTCTTGTAATAATAGGCTGTATGAACGTGGTTGCCAGAAGAATTGTTAATATTGAAATTTAGTATGTCAGAAAAGAACAAAACAATAATGAGAAAACCTGCCAGCCTGATGGATGCTTACGGAATTACTGCAAAGATGCAGAAAGAGATAATTCTGATTGCAGTTGTAACATTAATAATTGCCGGGCTGTATGGATTTATGTATTGTATGGAAACGTCTGTAACACAGCAGGATCTTAAAAGACCAGATTACAGTGAAGATGAGCGGCAGCTGTCATTTACAGTGACTGACCAGGATGGTAAGGAGATTAATACAGATATTATAATTGCCCCTTTGGAATATAGTGAAGAAAACATAGAGCAGGCATTTGATGAGGCTGTGGAGGCTTTGGATACTGCTATGTTAAAAGATAATCCTGATCTGGATAATATAACCTGTGACCTGAATCTGCCTTCTTATCTGGAGGGGTATCCTTTCAGTATACAGTGGTTCTGTGAGGATTATGATGTGGTGGACTATAACGGAAAAGTAAACAATGTTGGGTTCTCAGATGGGGAGGAAAAGGAAGTTTTCTTATATGCAGTACTAAAATACCAGGGCTGGATAAGGGAAAAGGAATATAAGATTACTGTAAAACAACCAGATTATTCTGATGAATCAGTAAGAGAAAAGAGGGTGAAGGCATTAATTGATGAAGCTGCACAGACCGGGCTTAATGAAGAATATGTACATCTTCCAGAAGAAATAGATGGAAAGCAGGTTTCTTATGAGAAGAAGCCAGACTGGAACAGTGTGCTTGTCATAATTCTTCTAGGTTTTGCAGCTGTTGCCACTGTTATTCTTGGTGATAAGAAAAAGAAAGAAAATGCTGCGAATAAAAGAGCTAAGGAATTAAAAAGAGATTATTCTGAGATGATTCATAAGCTGGCTTTGCTGATGGGAGCCGGAATGACAGTAAGAATGGCATGGGAACATATAGTTAAGGATTACAGGGAAAAACTTAAGGAGAAGAGAATCCAGAAAAAATATGTATATGAGGAGATGACGGAAACTTATTACCAGCTGAATTCAGGAGTGTCAGAGATTAATGCGTATACCCAATTCGGAGCAAGATGTGACACTAAGGAGTATCTTAAGTTTAGTTCATTAATAGTCCAGAATCTGCGCAAAGGCTCAAAGGAAATTGTGAAACTGCTGGAACTGGAGGCTATTGATGCATTTGAGGAAAGAAAAAATATGGCTAAGAAATATGGTGAGGAGGCAGGCACTAAAATGCTGTTTCCAATGATTGTAATGCTGGTGGTTGTTATGGGAATTATTATGCTCCCGGCTGTTATGGCATTTTCAGTGTGATGTGTAAAAGATAAAAAACAGGAGGAAAAAATATGACAGGAATTAATTATGGAAAAGTAAGGAAATA
>CALZFR010000165.1 GCA_945648485.1 uncultured Eubacterium sp.
CGGTACCTTCAACTATTCGGCAGAATACAATTACACCCTTGTAGGCATCATAGAGGGAATCAAATATAAGGGCGGATAATGGCGAATCCGGATTTCCCTGTGGTGCAGGAATTTTCTTAACAATAGACTCCAGAACCTGATCAATATTAATTCCATTCTTAGCACTAATCTGAGGTGCATCCTGTGCCTCTATTCCTATTACATCCTCAATTTCCTCAATAACTCTCTCAGGGTCGGCACTTGGAAGATCTATCTTATTGATTACCGGAAACACATCCAGATCATGGTCCAGGGCAAGATAAACATTGGCAAGTGTCTGTGCCTCAATTCCCTGGGCAGCATCTACCACCAGAATTGCACCATCACAGGCCGCCAGTGCTCTTGAAACCTCGTAATTAAAATCAACGTGTCCCGGGGTATCAATAAGGTTAAATATATACTCCTGTCCATCAGAAGCTTTGTACACAGTTCTTACTGTCTGGGCTTTAATGGTGATTCCTCTCTCTCTTTCAAGGTCCATATTATCAAGAACCTGTTCCTGCATCTCCCTGCTGGTAAGAAGCCCTGTCTTCTCAATAATTCTGTCCGCCAGGGTAGACTTTCCATGATCTATATGGGCAATAATACAAAAATTCCTGATATTACTCTGATTGATTTTAGACATTTATTAATCCTCACTTCTTTTCTTTAAAGTACTCTGCTAACCCTTGTGCAATCTTATCTGCAATAACTTCCTTATTATTCTTGATCATGGCTGCATCATCCTTGTTAGTAATGAACCCCAGCTGGATTACACAGCTTGCACATGATGATTTTGCGTTGACGTAATAATTTTCGTTTTCATCTGTGACAGAACCGTACTTCACGCCCCTGCTTCTGCTTCCCTGTATAGAGGCAAGCTGTTTATTAATTAACTCTGCACCCTTTACTGAATTTGCAGGCTTCTTATTATTAACCCATATTTCAAAGCCTTTTACATTAGTATTATCAGCCGAGTTCACTCTTAACGACACTAAAAAGTCTGATTTTCCCTGATTACAGGCTGCTATTCTGTTCTCATTAGTGACCTTCTTATCAGAATCTCTGGTAAGAATCACTTTTGCTCCCATCTGTTCCAGTTTGTTTTTTAATTCAAGTCCAACAGCCAGTGTAACATCCTTCTCTACAAGACCATTGGCAGAAGCTCCCACAGCACTTCCACCATAGGCAGGATCTATACATACTGTGTAATTTCCTGATAGCACTATCTTGTTAGTATTCTGTTCATCCTTATTAGCTGACTGTGAAGCCACACTTGTGCTGTTACTGCTGCTGTTATTATTACCGTTACCTGCTGATGCAGTCTGCTGTTGTGCTGGCTTTGTCACTTCATTCAAATTAACAGCTACATCAGATTTCTTTCCAATCCCCAAAAACTCTACCAGATTAATCCCCTTAATATCAGCAAATACCATTAAACAAAATGAAGCCATTGCTATTATTGTAATAACAGCAATGAAATTATCCAGTCTGAATGGTTTCTTTTCAGGCTTTTCCTGATTATTTATGCTCATTATTAATCCTTTCGCTGCATGTACAGGGAATGCTGTCCGCCTTCCGTATATATACATTTCTACCTGTCTGATAAAAGATATCAAACATATCTATTTTCTATAAGGAAAGCAAAAATGTCAATACTAATTTCTATGAATTCTTTACCATTTCCTTTTGAAGTCTCTTAATTATCTTCTTTTCCAGTCTGGAAATATATGACTGTGATATTCCCAGCATATCGGCCACTTCTTTCTGTGTCTTTTCTTCGCCATCACTGCTTGAAAGTCCATATCTTAAATCCACAATAGTTCTCTCTCTTTCTGACAGCTTTGCAATTGCACTGTTTAATATCTTTCTTTCAGCTTCACTTTCTATATCTTTATATATTACATCCTCATCTGTGCCAAGAATATCTGACAAAAGCAGCTCATTTCCGTCCCAGTCAACATTCAGGGGTTCATCAATTGACACTTCTGCCTTGGTTTTGTTGTTTCTTCTAAGATACATAAGTATCTCATTCTCAATGCATCTTGAAGCATAAGTTGCCAGCTTAATATTCTTATCAGGCTTATACGAATTGATTGCCTTAATAAGCCCAATTGTGCCAATTGATATAAGGTCCTCTACACCAACGCCTGTATTGTCAAATCTTTTTGCAATATATACTACAAGTCGGAGATTATGTTCTATCAGACATTTCTTGGCATCCCCCTCATTTTCCGTTGATAATTCTTCAATTATTCTTGCCTCCTCCTCTGCTTCCAGTGGTGCAGGCAGCACATCAGAACCTCCTATATAATGAACATCCGGCTGTGACACTGTAAAAAGACTCTTAATGCTTGGCACCATCTTAAATTGAAATCTATCTTCCACTGCTACTTTTAATACCATATCTATCTTCTCCATTTTTTATTAATTCAGGATTAATCAGCAAGTCATAGTCCTCCCCTTTAGAGAGGGCTGTTTCACTGATTCCTATCAGAACATTATTTAATGTTATATCCATACTGCTGTTGTATATATGACAGGCTGAGGCAGTAAAAACCATAATAACGCCACTGCTGCAGCCTACTGAACTAATTGGTATATAATGTATCTTTTCTGTTGCTCCTATATTTATATCTGAAGGAACAGCTCTTTTATCAATTACAGAAACCGGCATGCCATTATAGGGATCTGTAAGATGATTCCCTGTATCCATCAGTCCATCCACTGTAAAGCATACATATTTCACGCAGATTTCCACCTTATACATATAGCTTTTTATACTTTTTAGCTTTGACATTTTAAGGTACAAAAGCTTAAGAATTACTAAAGTAAGAACGACATACATCAGCAATTCAGGGTCAGACATGATTTTAACGGTAATCAGCATACCGCAGCTTGTATACATGTTAAACATATATACAGCACCACAGATGCCAAAGGTTACCACATACAGGACAGCTAATCCTTTACTTATTTTTTTAATTCTTGTTGTACCACTGATAATCATCACCATTACAGTGCTGATAATCACATATGTACACACATGAAATACATTTCTCAGGGCGCCCCGGCTTACTTCCACAACAATGGCCCACAATGCACCTAAAGTGGCAGAAAGCAGTCTGCGTGGATATGAAGCAGCATATCCACAAATCCTGCATGTGCAGGAAAGTACTATGTAGTCCATAAATAGATTTTGCAGGAAAAATACGTCCAGATATACAACGATTGTCTATCACCTCCCAACAAGGGGTATTATAGACTTACGATTCTAAAAATTTTGTCATAATGAGGATAAAGAAAAAATAAAAAAAGTTCTGAATCCTGCAACGCAGAATTCAGAACTAAATATACGTATCAAACTATAATTAAGACTATCCGGCAACTGCCAGATATATAAGAATAATCTATCTTCTGTTCTTCTGAAGGAATGTAGGAATACTAATTCCCTTCTCAACCTTACTGCTTGTAACCTCACCTGGTGTCTTAAGTCCAGGTACCGGCTCAGTAGAAGATGATGTTGTAAATGAAGCTGTTGAAGATGTTGCTGATGACTGTGCTCCTGAATATGTATACTGAGGTGCTGAAGCTGCCCTTACACTTGGTGTAACACTGCGGGCACTGAAACCAGCCATGGCATTATTAATATTAGTATCTTCCAGACCTGTAGCAATTACTGTAATAGATGCAAAGTCGGCAACTGAATCATCATATACAGCACCAAAGATAATATTAGTATCATCGCCTGTAAGGTCTCTGACAAAGTCGGCTGCATCATTAGCTTCCATAAGTGAAACATCACCTGAAATGTTAATGATAACGTCTGTTGCATTGTTAATTGTAGTCTCAAGAAGAGGACTGGCAACAGCAATCTTAACTGCCTCAAGGGCCTTATCATCACCTGTAGCAGAACCAATACCGATATGGGCAACGCCCTTATCCTGCATAACAGTCTTAACATCAGC
>CALZFR010000166.1 GCA_945648485.1 uncultured Eubacterium sp.
TTAGTCTCCACAATGGAATTTAACTTTACAGTGGAATTTACTTTTTCATTCAACCTTTTTTGTTGATATTCTTGAATGTATTTTTACAGGTTTTTACAGCTTTTTCTCTGATTTTTGGAAGAACTCTTTAAATTTTTGTATTTTATAGTTGAAAAAATAATATTGTTAATATATAATTAACTGTATAATAATTATAGTTTTACTTTTAAAAGAATAAGTTGACAATATGGTATATATGCCATAAAATAATCTTAACTAATGGTTTTGTTAAGAAAACACAGAAGATACCATTAGAAGAAGTAAGGCTGGCGAAGGAACGCAGAGCGGATTTTAAGGAAAGGATGGGGCGTTATGAAAACATTAAAGGAATTTAAAGGCGAGCAGATGCAAGATGCTGAATTTGTAAAAGAATATGAAGCCATCCAACCGGAACTTGATGTTATAAGGGCGATTGTAGATGCCAGAACTTCACAGAACATGACACAGAAGGAACTTGCTGAACGAACAGGAATTAATCAGGCTGATATTAGTAAGTTGGAAAATGGAACAAGAAATCCTTCTGTTAACTTACTGAAGAGACTAGCAGAGGGATTGGGTATGGCTTTAAAGATAGAGTTCGTACCTAAGCAACGAATTTAGATGTAAACTATAAAAAACATCGTTGCAAGATAGAAAAGGTGTATTTATAATTGTCAGTCCAGATGTAGTAAACTGGGAAGTGAATTGGGAAGCAAAGTGGGAAAAAACTTCAAAAGTGGGAAAAATAAATCAAAAAGTGGGAAAATTCGATTTGATTTTTCCCACTTTTATTGTATTATGTATGTAGAAGGAGGGGCAAAATATTTTTTGACCCTCATGTCATATTATGAAAGGGTGTGAAGCATATGGGATATATGACATCAATGGAAGTTGCGATAAAATATGGTATTACCAAACGCACAGTTAATGCCTTATGTAAGAATGGGGCAATTTCGGGTGCATATTATGATGGATTCAGATGGATGATTCCTGATGATTACGTATATTCAAGAAGAAAAAATCCAGAAAAAGAGAAGGATATTAAAAAATCCAGGATTTTAAAGAAAAAGGCACTTCCTATAGGTGTTTCAGATTACCGTAAAGCTGTAACTAACTATTATTATGTTGACAAGACACTGCTCATAAGAGACTTGATAGATTACAAGCCTCTGGTATCTCTGTTTACACGTCCAAGAAGATTCGGAAAATCCTTGAATATGGATATGCTTAAGGTGTTTTTTGAGTTGAGCGATGAGGATACTTCTCTGTACTTTGAAGGAACAAGGGTATGGGAGGCAGGTGAGGAATATAGAAAAGAGCAGGGGAAATATCCAGTTATATATCTGACATTCAAGGACGTAAAATATAACAACTGGAAAGATACATTTGCCAATGTTAAGGAAGTGGTAAGAACAGAATACAGACGTCATCTATATCTGATTGAAAGCCACAGCATGTCTGATGACGATGTTAAGTATTACAGAGCGGTGATTGATGGAACATTAGAGGATGCATTGTTTTCTACTACCCTTGCCAGACTATCACATTTTTTGAATGCTCATCACAGCAATGCACCTATGATATTGATAGATGAATATGATACGCCTATCCAACAGGGATATATGCATGGTTATTATGAAGATGTCACTGCATTTATGCGTAACTTCCTGTCAGGTGGATTAAAGGATAACAATGATATGACAATGGCATTTTTGACAGGTGTGTTAAGAGTTGCCAAGGAGAGTATATTTAGCGGACTGAATAACCTGAATGTTAATTCAGTACTTGAAAGCAGATACAGTGAATATTTTGGTTTCACATATGATGAAGTAAAGGAAATGCTTGAATTCTATGGATATGATGATAAATTCAATGAAGCATTGAAATGGTATGATGGTTTTAATTTCGGGGAAAACCGTATATTCAATCCATGGTCTATTGTTAATTATGTTGATTCGGGATGCATTCCGAGAGCATTCTGGCAGGCAACTGGAAATAATGAGATAATTGGCGAAATAATACAGAATGCATCAACTGATATTATTGACAGTATGAGGGAACTGCTGAATGGAAAGACAGTGGAGGTATATATAGATACAGCGGTGGTGTACCCTGAGGTACAGAAAAACCCTGGCAGCATATTCAGTTTTCTTCTAATGGCGGGATATCTGACAGTGAAATCTACGAAGCCTTTGTTTGATGGCAATTCATATTGTCAGGTGTGCATACCTAACAGGGAAATATATGTTGCATATGAGAAGGAAATATTGGCAAAGCTTGACACAATAATTCCTATGTCATTTTCTATATCTGTACAACAGGCTCTTTTATCGGGAGATTCGACAAAACTTGAGCAGGAACTTCAGAACTTTATGATTAATACTGTCAGTAATTTTGATGTGGCACAGGAAAGCTTTTACCACGGACTTATTCTGGGGATGAGTGCAACGTTCTGCAATTACTATGAGTTGAGTTCTAACCGTGAAAGTGGATATGGACGTTATGATATTATGTTAAAGCCACTGGATTGTACTAATCCTGGAATTATTATAGAACTGAAGGCGGTCAGACAAACTAACTCTGTTACGGCAGATAAGAATAGTGTACTGAACCAGTTGCAAAGTATGGCTGACGAGGCAATACGTCAGATTGATTCAAAAGAGTATTACACAAGCCTTAAGACGTATGGCTGTAAAAGCATAATAAAATATGGTATAGCATTCTCAGGCAAATTATGCAGGGCTAATGTTGAAAGATGGAACAATACAAATCTTCAGTCTCCTAATTAAACACAATCTCAAACATCTCTGAAAGCCGTATCTTATAGGTATGGCTTTCTTTTATCTTTCCAAGTCCGTTGGCTGCTATCTGGGCTCTCTCTGCTTCGTGGGAAAGATAGTATCTGCATTTATCCATAAGGTCATCCTTTGATTCGTAGAGTGCCAGGTCTTCTCCGGGAACGAAGAAGTCATAGAAATCAGCCTGGTAATTACTCATAAGAAATCCTCCGGCAGCCATAATGTCTATACCCCGAAGAGGTATGCCGGACTGGATTGAACGCAGTGTAATATTAAGGTTGATTCTGCTTTCTGAGAATACAACTGGCATTGTATTATAATAATCTATAGCTCCGCAGTTGTGAATCTTAGGAAGCTCTGGAGTAGGGTTGGGAGTGTACAGATTCACATTGAACTGTTCTGACAGGGCACCTAGAAGGTCTTTTCTTTCCATGGCTGCCATCTTTCTGCATAGAAAATAGTTGGAATACAGATATTGAACAGTTTCTACACCATCCTTGTTAGGCTGTAGGGGCACGCTTTTCTCAAGTTCATCAATTATATTGCTGGTAAGAAGCTCCTCAATGAAATTATAGCCGTAGACCTTAAGCTGTGCCTGCATAATGGCATCAAGATATCCTGACACGAATGGAGGGAGGTCTTTAAATCTGTCAAAAAGGTTGTGCTTTTCGTTGTACATTGAGCCTACAAACGCAATATCTCCCTGGTATTTCTTATTGTCTCCTGACTGTTTTGCCTGACGGATAAGTCTTTCGATTCTGTCAGGATTAGCGCAGAGTGGTGCATAGTATACGGTGTTAATCCCTTCTTTTTTCAGGTCCATATACTGTTTCTTGTCGAATATGAACACATAATTGCATGGATTGATAATGGTGTAAGAATACAGTGCAACAAGTGGACTGTCATATATAAATGAGATATATGGAATGTCAGCTTTCTTGCAGTTGTTGGATAATACGGGGCTGTAGTTGAAGGTAAATACGCAGTCATATCCAGTTCCTTCACTGGTGATTTCTTCAAACTTCTTATCGAATTCTGGGCAGACTCTCTCATGGATATTCTCATCTGAGACTACCTTAAAGCTGTGCCCCATATCGGTAAGGGCTTCACATACATCTTCAATTCCAAAATT
>CALZFR010000167.1 GCA_945648485.1 uncultured Eubacterium sp.
ACCAAGAGTAAATTTTTCAAGTTCCATCTTGTCAGCCCCGGCCTTTTCCTGCTTAACATATTCCCTTGCCATGGAATTCTTAATAATTCTTACAGGTGTACCTGTTATTCTTCCTGTCACTACTGTGTCATTATCCTTAGCTTTAAGAACTGCTTCTTTATAAGCAGGATGAATCGGACATTCTGTACTGGCAAGAAGACATGTTCCCAGCTGTACACCAACTGCTCCTAATGCAAATGCAGCAAGAAGCTGTCTTCCGTCTGCGATTCCACCGGCAGCAATTACAGGAATTGATACTGAATCTACAACCTTAGGGACAAGAGCCATAGTAGTCATCTCTCCAACATGTCCGCCGCTTTCAGTACCTTCAGCAACTACTGCATCAGCTCCACACTGTTCCATTCTCTTTGCAAGGATTGAACTTGAGACAACAGGAATTACCATAAGTCCATGTTCTTTCCACAAAGGCATGAACTGTGCCGGATTACCTGCTCCTGTAGTTACAATCTTAACTCCCTCTTCCACAATCATCTCTGCCATCTGTGGGGCATCAGGATTCATAAGCATAAGATTTACACCAAATGGCTTATCTGTTAAGGTCTTGCATTTTCTTATATTCTCCCTTAACATCTCTGTGTTCATTCCGCCGGCACCAATAAGTCCTAATCCTCCGGCGTTACTTACTGCTGCTGCAAATTCTCCTGTGGCAATATTTGCCATACCACCCTGTATAAATGGGTACTTAATACCCAGCATTTTATCAAGTCTCATTTTAATCTCCTATTCTAATGAAAGTTAAACCTGCGTTATACCTGTAACAATGCACTGCTCCATGTAAGTCCTGCTCCGAAGCCAACACATATTATCTTCATGCCCTTTTTCAATCTGCCTTCCTGCCACAGTTCATCCAGTGCTATAGGGATACTTGCAGCAGATGTGTTGCCATAACGTTCAATATTGACATAGAACTTATCCTCATGACCTTTAAATCTTTTAGCCACATGCTGGATAATACGGCTGTTTGCCTGGTGGCACACACAGTAATCAATATCATCCATGGTAAGCCCTGCATCTGTAAGTATCTGGCTTACTGCCTGATTAAGCACTGTGACCGCAAACCTGAATACCTCCTGTCCATTCATGGTTATGTATGAACTTTCTTCTCCTACGCCTTTGCAGGCTATAAGTTCATTGTTACCCCGTGACCAGCATCTCTGATAATATATGTTATCGCTCTCAGCAAGTATTGCTGCTCCTGCCCCGTCTCCAAACAGGATACATGTGGAGCGGTCACTGTAATCCATTATTTTTGACATTTTCTCACTGCCTACAAGAAGTATGTATTTCTTGCCAAGAGTTGGAAGAAGTCCTCTTGCCACGCTTAATCCATGAAGAAATCCCGTGCAGGCAGAACTCAAGTCAAATGCCGTTATTTCCTCGTTAAGTCCCAGTTCTTTCTGTATCATGCACGCAACCGACGGAAATACATAATCTCCTGTAGATGTAGCAACAATAACTGCTCCAATTTCATTTTTATCAATTCCTGCATTCTCCAATGCTTTTGATGATGCCTCCACTGCCAGTGAAACACAGGTTTCTTCCTCACATTTGAACCTGTTCTTTATTCCTGTTCTGGCAGTAATCCATTCATCATTGGTATCAACTATTCTGCTTAAGTCATCATTGCTTACAACCTGCTTTGGCAGTGCCCTTCCTGTGGATACAATCTGAATGCCATTCACTTTTAATCTCTCCTGTTAAATTATTATTTTCCCTTTGTTTTAGGAACATCTATGGTCCTGTATTTTTCATATCTTAATTTTACAAGGTCAGAAGGTTTAATCTTTGAAAGCCTTCCCAGTTCTCTGGTAAGCATTCTGTCTATCGCTGCAAAACATCTGCTTCCCTCTGGAATAATTCCATCAATCAGACCATAACCTTTAAGTTCCTGGGCTGTAATCTTCATTATCTTACATGCCTCCGGAGCTTTCTTTGGGTCCTTGTACATAATAGATGCAAATCCTTCTGGAGAAAGGATGGAATACACTGCATTTTCCAGCATCCACACTCTGTCAGCTACTGCTATTGCCAGAGCTCCTCCGCTGCTTCCTTCTCCTGTTATAATTGTAATTGAAGGAACTGAAAGTCTGCTCATATATGCAATGCTTTCTGCTATTGCATTGCTCTGGCCGTTGCTTTCCGCCTCCATTCCCGGATATGCACCAGGTGTATCAACCAGCGTAATTACAGGTCTGCCAAATTTTTCCGCCTGCTCCATAAGTCTTACTGCTTTCCTGTATCCTTCTGGTGATGTCATTCCAAAATTATATAATATGTTATCTTCTGTATTCTTGCCTTTTCTGTGTCCTATTACTGTCACAGGCATTCCGTGAAACAGACCAATTCCCCCTACAATACTCTTATCATCTTTGTATAGCCTGTCACCATGCATTTCAATAAATTCATCAAACAGAGCCTCTATATATTCTGTGATATTAGGTCTGTCCTGTTTTCTTGCTGTGAGCACCTTCTCATATGGTGTCAGTGTATTCTTATCCATCGACCTGTATACCTCCTGACTCCTTGTGCATACCCAGTAATAATCCCAGTGTTTTCTTCATATCTTTTCGCTCTATAATCATATCTATCATTCCATGTTCAAGCAGGAATTCTGAATGCTGGAAATCTGGCGGAAGCTTCTGTCCAATAGTCTGCTCAATTACCCTCGGTCCGGCAAAGCATATTAATGCATCCGGTTCTGCAATTATTATATCTCCAAGGCTGGCAAAGCTGGCACTTACGCCTCCTGTGGTAGGATTGGTAAGATAAGATATGAACAATCCACCATTATCCTTATACTTCTGGATTGCAGCTGAGGTTTTTGCCATCTGCATAAGAGAGAACAATCCTTCCTGCATTCTGGCACCGCCACTGGCTGAAAATATTATAAGAGGCAGCTTCCTCTTCATGGCATATTCTGCCAGTCTTGCAATCTTCTCCCCTACAACAGTACCCATGCTTCCCATAAGAAATCTGCTGTCAAGAACAGCCACTGCAGCTTTATACTTATTAATCCTGCATGTGCCTGTCACTACAGCATCCTGCTGTCCTGTCTTTCTTCTGTTAATCTCCAGCTTTTTCTCATATTCAGGAAAATCTATGGGATTACGGCTTTTTAAGGATGCATACAGCTCCTTAAAGCTGTCCTCATCAATAATCATATTTATCCTGTCCATTGGCGGAATACTTATGTAATATCCACATTTCGGACATATGAATCTGTTGTTTGTCAGTTCATTATAATCAAGCTGGCTGTCACATTCAGGGCATTTACTTTTCTTTACTGGCTCTTTCCCACTTCTTAAATTCATTAGTGAGTTCCATCTGAGCTTTCTCCGTACAAATACGTCACTGATTGTCATGCTTCTTTAATCCCTTCCTCCATCCACTTGTCTATGGTCTCATGATTCTTTTCCCAGAATCCTGTATTGTAACTTCCTTTAATAAAATCAGGGTGATATGTAAGAAGATGCATGAACTCAAGGTTTGTATTAATTCCTTCAATAATCAGTTCCTCAAGAGCCCGGCGCATTCTCCTCACCGCCTCAAGTCTTGTTGAACCTGTGACTATTATCTTTGCAATCATTGAATCATAGTAAGGGCTTACCTCATATCCGTCATATATATGGCTTTCCACTCTCACTCCGAATCCACCTGGAAAATGCACGAAGTTGATTACTCCTGGTGTCATTGCATTAATCCTGCACTCTATAGCATGTTTTTTAATCTCAATATCACTCTGTTCAATACCCGTTTTCATTCCTGCCGCAATTCTTATCTGCTGTCTAATCAGGTCAATTCCTGTAATTTCTTCAGTTACAGGATGTTCAACCTGTATTCGGGTGTTCATTTCAATAAAATAGAAATT
>CALZFR010000168.1 GCA_945648485.1 uncultured Eubacterium sp.
CTTTCAGTATTATTCTCATACATGAACTGAATTCTTAACTTCATCATGTTGTACTGGTTCTTAACATCTTCCTGGGCTGCTTCCAGTTTCTCCTGTGTAGATTCAATATTTTCTTCTATCAGTGTAATATTATTGCCTAATTCATACAGCTGCAAATCAAGATTTGATATTAATCTGTCAAATTTATCAATATATTCTTTAGTATTGCTTGCCTGGGACTTCAGAGCATTTATCTGCTGTCTTACTTCTGCAAGCTGTTTTTCAATCTGTTCTGCATTGGCCTTGGCGTCATTAATCTCATCCTGGGTAACTCCGTATACTTCTGTGACTTCGTTATGTACCCAGACATCTGAACTAATAAGGAATACAAAGCAGAGAATCACGGCTGTTATTTTGCATGTCAGTTTTTTACGCATTAATTCTTAAATCTCCTTGTACTTTCTCGTCAATTCCACTATCTGTTACCAGCAATATATCCTGAATATCAATCTCATCCTGTAATTACAGAATCTAATATCCTTCCCACAGGATTCATATTATACATTAGCATGCTTATGCACCGCAAATGAACTTCCTATTGCACCGATTCCAATTCCCAGGGCAATACTTATTGGAATAAGCACCCTGAACACATCCTGCACCGGCATGAACACCAGAATATTATTGAGTACGGAAAACTTGTTCAGGACATACCCAACAATTCCCTGATACATATATCCCAGCACAGCCAGAGGAATTAATGAACCAATAAGTCCAATAGTAATACCCTCAACGAAGAATGGGGCATTAACAAATGCATCTGTTGCACCTATGAATTTCATAATAGAAATCTCATCCTTACGAACTGTAATACCGATTACAATCGTGTTGGTAATAAGGAATATAGAAACAGCAAGAAGGATAATAATAATTGCTGCCGCCACATATCCAACAAGCTTTGCAGCACTTGAGAGACTGCTGGCAGTAATCTCCGACCTGTTAACCTGTCTGATACCATCAAGATTCTCCAGATATGTTACCAGTGTTGACTGCATAGATGCATCATTTAAATAAACCTCAAATGATGCAGAATTAGCAAGAGGATTGTCATCCTTAAATCCTTCTGCCAGTTCTGGATAATCCTTAAAATACTCTGACCTGAAATTATTCCAGGCTTCCTCTGCAGAAGTAAAATGTACATTGGAAACTTCAACTCTCTTACTTATAGTATCTCCCAGCTTATTTATTTCCGTCTGGGAAAGGCCCTCGTCAAAGAAAACAGTTACACATACTTCATTCTCTGCCTTCTTAATCATATACTGGAAATTAACAACAATAGAATACAATATTCCAAAAAGGAATATACATGCTGTAATTGTGGCAATGGATGCCAGCGAAAACATACGGTTCCTGTAGATATTCTTGAAACCGTCTTTTATGTGATAAAATAATGATCTAATCTTCATAAGAATATCCACCCTTTTCCAAATCGCTTATTATCTTTCCCTCACTCATAGTGATGGTTCTCTTCTTCATCTGCTGTACAATCTCCATATTATGAGTAACTACCAGCACTGTTGTACCCATCTTGTTAGCCTGGTCAAGTATCTTCATAATCTCTATGGAATTGGCAGGATCCAGGTTACCAGTTGGCTCGTCACACAGCAGTATAGCTGGCTTGTTTACCAAAGCTCTTGCAATAGCAACTCTCTGCTGCTCACCACCTGAAAGCTCATTAGGAAATGCCTTATACTTGTCCAGAAGCCCAACCATGGAAAGCATGGTAAGAACACGGCTCTTAATCTGCCTCTTTGGTGTCTCAACTACTCTCATGGCAAAGGCAATATTATCAAATACATTACGGTCTGGTAAAAGTCTGAAATCCTGGAACACTACTCCAATATCTCTTCTCAGATATGGCAGTTTTTTTCTTGATAACTTGTTCAGATATTTCTTATTAACGTATATCTTACCTTCTGTAGGCTCTAATTCTTTAAGTAAAAGCTTAATCAATGTAGACTTACCTGAACCGCTCTTTCCAACAATGAATACGAATTCACCTTTCTGGATATGCAGGTTAATTCCATTAAGAGCTGCAACATCCGAACTGTAAGTCTTAACAACATTCTCCGCAATTATCATCGGTAATCTCCTTCACTAGAACGTATCTTTGTTCTCCATATATTTCATATATTTGACTACCATCAAGGCAATCTTAAATGTAATGGCATCATCAAATACTCTCAGGTCCAGATTAGTACTCTTCTGGAGCTTATCGAGACGATAAACCAGAGTATTTCTGTGAATATACAGCTGCCTTGATGTCTCAGAAACATTAAGGCTGTTCTCAAAGAACTTGTTAATAGTTGACAAAGTCTCCTCATCGAAATCATCTGGTGACTTTCCGTCAAATATTTCCTTGATAAACATCTGGCAGAGTGGTATCGGAAGCTGATATATTAGTCTTCCTATTCCCAGTCTGTTGTATGCAACCACATTCTTATCGCTGTAGAAAATCTTTCCAACATCCAGAGCCATCTTAGCTTCCTTGTAAGACTTTGATACCTCTTTAATATCATTGACAATTGTTCCGTATGCCACATGAACCACACTCATAGCCTCTGTATTAAGCATATCAACAATAACCTGGGCAGTCTTGTCAAGCTCCTCATATCCTTCATTATCCCTGACTTCTTTTACAAGAATAATGCTCTTCTCATCAACAGCTGTTATGAAGTCCTTCGTCTTTCCGGCAAACAGTGTCCTCACTGTCTCCAGAGCATTAGAATCCTTCTCGTGTTTAGTCTCGATAATATACACAACCCTCTTAACATCTGTATCTATGTGAAGCCTCTTGGCTCTTGTATACATATCTACTCTTAAAAGATTATCCAGCAAAAGATTCTTAATAAAATTGTCCTTATCAAATCTTTCCTTATATGCTACTAAAAGATTCTGAATCTGAAATGCTGCCATCTTGCCAACGACATATGTATCATCACTGGTTCCCTTTACAAGCAGGACATATTCCAGCGAATTGTCATCAACAACCTTAAAGAACTGGTAGCCGTTAACAACCTGGCTCTCTGCCTGTGAACCGATAAATGAAAGAACATTGCCCAGGCACTCCCTGGCATCATCGAAGGTCTTCGCAACAATTTTGCCATCCGCATCAACAACACACAAATCCACTCTTGAAATAGATTTGATACCATCTATAGTGTTTTGTAAAATCTGATTTGAAATCATTGTGAACATCCTTTCATATATAATCATTCTTATTGTAATGCAAAATTGTGAAAAAAAAAAGAGGAAATGCATAATTTCTATACATTTCCTCAAAAATTACATTATTTAGCAATTAACTCCCACAAAATTAGTGAGTAATAATCTGCTCTGTCTCCTTGTCAAATACGTGGAGTCTTGAAACATCCATAGCCATCTTGATTGTGTCGCCTGGACGAGCTGGTGTACGAGGATTAACCTTTGCTGTACATGTAACATCAGCGATGTCATAGTGAAGGTTAACTTCTGCACCAAGTAACTCGTAAACCTTAATCTGAGCCTCGAATGTTGTGTTAGAGTGCTTCTCGATGAACTCTGGGTCATCATCAATATCCTCTGGACGGATACCAACTACAACTGTCTTTCCAGCATAACCACCATCAAGAATAGCCTTGCTCTTGTCAGCTGGTAATGGAATAGAAACTGTATCACTTAACTTAAGTGTTACTGTAGATCCATTATCAACAACCTCACCATCAACAAGGTTCATCTGAGGTGATCCGATGAATCCTGCAACGAAAATGTTGTTAGGTGAATTGTAAAGATTCTGTGGTGTATCAACCTGCTGGATGATACCATCTTTAAGAACTACGATTCTTGTACCAAGAGTCATAGCCTCTGTCTGGTCATGTGTAACGTAG
>CALZFR010000169.1 GCA_945648485.1 uncultured Eubacterium sp.
ACCAGTATAATTATTATTGGAATAATTATCTTTAAAGCTTTCTTCATATCAATCACCAATCCTTAAAAGTAATTAAATCAAAAATATTACTATAATTAATGCATATTAAAATCTTTCTCTCATAGTATACTATTTTTTATAGTGTAATACAAAACATTTTATGTTATAATACTTCCATTAGAGTTTTTTATTATTAAAAACATAGATTTTTATGTGGAAATGTGAAATGAGGAGTATATGTTAGATTTAGGAGAAATCAGGGATAAGATTGACGTCATCGATAAAGAGCTGGTAAAGCTGTTTGAAGAACGTATGCAGTTGTGTGAGGATGTGGCACATTACAAGATTGATACAGGAAAGAAGGTTCTGGACCCGGAAAGGGAGAAGCAGAAGCTGGAGAAGGTGTGTGCCCTGGTACAGAATCCTGATAACAGGCATGCAATTAATGATTTGTTTTCACAGATTATGGCAACATCAAGAAAGATGCAGTATAAGCTTCTTGAAGAGACAACACAGACACTTCGTGAACCATATGAGGCTATCGATGAGATTGATAAGAAGAACTGCAGGGTAGTGTATCAGGGTGTGCCTGGAGCTTACAGTTACATAGCAATGAAGCGTTTCTTTGGAAAGGATGTAAATAATTTCAATGTTCCTTTCTGGAGGGATGCCATGGAAGCAGTGAAGAATGGTGAAGCAGATTATGCAGTGCTTCCAATTGAGAACTCTACAGCAGGTATTGTTGCAGAGGTGTATGATCTGTTGCAGAAGTACGATAACTACATAATAGCGGAGACATATGTGAAGGTTGAGCATGCTCTTCTTGGACTTCCTGGAACAGATCTTGATAAAGTGACTACGGTGTATTCACATCCACAGGGACTTATGCAGTGTGAGGAATTCTTATCTGGTCACAAGGAATGGCAGCAGATAAGCCAGGTCAATACAGCAGTTGCAGCAAAGAAGATTCTGGAAGATAATGACTGCACTCATGTGGCAATTGCCAGTGAGGATGCTGCAGAAGAATATGGTCTGGAAGTACTTAAGAGGAAGATTAATGATTTGGATAATAACACAACAAGATTTGTTATTATCACTAATACAAGAAAGTTTGTTAAGAATGCCCGCAAGATGAGTATAGTATTTGAGACAGCTAATGAGACTGGAACTCTTTATAACCTGTTGAGCCATATTATCTATAATGGTCTTAACATGAATAAGATTGAGTCAAGACCAATTGAAGGAAGAAATTGGGAATTCCGTTTCTTTGTTGACTTTGAGGGAAATATAGACGATCCGCCTGTTATGAATGCATTGAGAGGTATTCAGGAGGAGGCTGTGTCAATCAAGCTTCTTGGTAATTACTAATTAATATAATTGCCAATGATTTATATTATCTGGTAGAAAGTCTTTTTTATGAAGATTTTTTATATATCCGGCATATACAGTATAGTATTTGTGTGCTGTGTTGCCATGAAAATAACTACAGAGAGGTTTTTGATTTATGGAAATTCAATCACTTGTTAATGAACTGTCTGGATGTGATTATCCGGGAAGAGGAATCGTTATCGGCAGATCAGAAGATGGAACTAAGGCAGTTACAGCTTATTTCATTATGGGAAGAAGCGAGAACAGCCGTAACAGAGTATTTGTTGAAGATGGAGAAGGAATAAGAACCCAGGCCTTCGATCCTTCCAAATTAAGTGATCCAAGTCTTATTATATATGCACCTGTGAGAGTACTTGGTGATAAAACAATCGTTACTAATGGTGATCAGACTGATACAGTATACGACCTTATGAAGCAGGGGAAAACATTTGAAGAGTCTCTTAGAACAAGGGAATTTGAGCCAGACGGACCTAATTATACGCCTAGAATTTCTGGACTTATGACTGTGTCCTCTGGCAAATATGAGTATGCCATGTCAATATTAAAGAGTCATAATGGTAATCCGGACCAGTGTGACAGATATACTTTTTCTTATGATGCACCTGTGGCAGGAGAGGGTCATTTTATACATACATATATGAAAGATGGCAATCCTCTTCCAAGCTTTGAAGGAGAGCCAACATGGGTTAAGATATCTGGAAATATTGATGAATTCACTGATATGATATGGAATAATCTTAACCAGGATAATAAGGTCTCATTGTTTGTAAGATACATTGATATTGCAACAGGAGAATATGAGACAAGAATAATCAACAAGAATAAGTAAAGGAAAGGAATTAACATAATCATGAACGAATTTCAGTTAAAATACGGATGTAACCCAAATCAGAAACCATCAAGAATATACATGGCAGATGGAAGTGAACTTCCAATTCAGGTTTTGAATGGCAAGCCAGGCTATATTAATTTTCTGGATGCATTTAATGGTTACCAGCTTGTAAAGGAACTTAAGAAAGCAACAGGGCTTCCAGCAGCCACATCATTCAAGCATGTATCGCCAGCAGGAGCAGCAGTAGGACTTCCACTGACAGAGGTGGAAAAGAAAATATACTGGGTTGATGATTCTATTGGAGAGCTTTCTCCTTTGGCATGTGCTTATGCAAGAGCAAGAGGTGCTGACAGAATGTCTTCTTTCGGTGATTTCATTTCTCTTTCAGACGTGTGTGATGTTGCAACGGCAAAGCTCGTCCAGCATGAAGTTTCAGATGGAATAATCGCTCCAGGATACGAGGATGAGGCGTTAGAGATATTAAAGTCAAAGAAGAAGGGTAATTATAATGTAATTCAGATTGACCCTGAATATAAGCCTGAACCAATTGAGAGAAAGCAGGTATATGGTGTTACATTTGAACAGGGACGCAATGAGTTTGTAATTGATGAGAATCTTCTTACTAATCTTGTAACAGAGAATAAAGTGTTTACAGAGCAGGCAAAGATTGACCTTATAATTGCTCTTATTACATTGAAATACACACAGTCTAATTCTGTATGTTATGCAAAAAACGGACAGGCAATTGGTATAGGAGCAGGTCAGCAGTCTAGAATCCACTGTACAAGACTGGCAGGACAGAAGGCTGATAACTGGTATCTGCGCCAGAATCCTAAAGTACTTAATCTTCCATTCAAGGATAGTGTAGGACGTGCAGACAGAGATAATGCTATTGACCTGTATATCGGTGATGAGTATGAGGATCTTCTTGCAGATGGCGAGTGGGAGAGAGTATTTACAAGCAAGCCAGAGGTATTTACCAGAGAGGAGAAGAGAGCATGGCTGGATGGCAACACAGATGTGGCATTGGGCTCAGATGCATTCTTCCCATTTGGTGATAATATTGAGAGAGCTTTCAAGAGTGGTGTTAAGTATATTGCACAGCCGGGTGGCTCAATCAGAGATGATAATGTAATTGAGGCATGTAACAAGCATAATATTGCCATGTGCTTTACGGGAATGCGTTTATTCCATCATTAATTATGAGGAAATGATATTGGATAATATATTTCTTATTGCACTTGATTTAGATGGTACTCTTCTTAACAGACATGGTACTCTGTCGGATGCTAACAGGAAAGCTCTGCTGTGTGCAATGTCAAAAGGTGTGCACGTATGCATATGTACTGGAAGAGCATTTGATACAATACCACAGGAGCTTCTTACATTTCCGGGAATTGAATATGCCATAACCAATAATGGGGCTTCAGTATACAGAATACTTGGAAAAGATAAGATTAATTCCCTGTATCTTGAACCAGATGCTGTATTAACAGTTCTTGAACAGACCAGAGGGTATAATGTTAGCTATGAGGCATTTATGGATGGTAGTGCATATGCCTCCAGAGAATACGTGGATAATCCGGTTGAACATGGTGCTTCAATTTCGGCAGTGAACTACATTAAGAGTACCAGACATCCTGTTGAGAATATAGAAGAATTCA
>CALZFR010000170.1 GCA_945648485.1 uncultured Eubacterium sp.
CGAATAGCTTAAGCATTAACTGTGCAGTTACGTACTCAAAAGCCGTGGAAAATTTGCTTCCCAGAATAAAAAGTGCAATATAATTATGCTCAATTGGTTTAAAAATATTAAATGCTATAAATGTTCCGAATCCATAGATTACACAGAACGGTAGTCTTGCAAATCCCCTGTTCTCCCATCTTCCAAGCTGGATCCTTATGACAACACATTCCATTGCCCAGCCAAGAAAACTATATATATAAAACCATATTAAAAACTGTCCTATAGACATTCCTCTAAAAGTGAAATCTAACATCGTTTCCCCCTGTTCTAATTAATGTGAGTGGCAAAAATACTTTTGCCACTCTCCTGATATACAAATTACTTATTATTACAACAAAGAATCAAGAGTCTTTCTGACCTCTTTGATGAAATCCTGTGTGTTACATGTTACAGGATCTTTAAGTGTTGTGATAAGTGCAAGGTCCTTAGTCATCCTGCCATCTTCAATTGTCTTAATACATGCCTGCTCCAGCTTATCAGCAAAATCCATAAGTTCAGGAATATTATCAAGCTCGCCTCTCTTGCGCAGGGCTCCTGTCCATGCAAATATTGTTGCGATTGGATTAGTTGATGTCTCCTCGCCCTTCAGGTGCTTGTAATAATGTCTCTGTACTGTTCCATGAGCAGCCTCATACTCATAATAGCCATGAGGTGATACAAGAACTGAAGTCATCATTGAAAGAGAACCAAATGCTGTTGCAAGCATATCACTCATTACATCTCCATCATAATTCTTACATGCCCAGATAAATCCACCCTCTGAACGTACTACTCTGGCAACTGCATCATCAATAAGTGTATAGAAATATTCTATTCCGGCAGCTTTGAACTTATCAGCATA
Organism: uncultured Eubacterium sp.; assembly: GCA_945648485.1. Lineage (GTDB taxonomy): Bacteria > Bacillota > Clostridia > Lachnospirales > Lachnospiraceae > Lachnospira. The sequence continues at coordinate 884 of CALZFR010000170.1, forward strand.
TTCCTTATCATATATATCCTGGAAAATATCCTTAAATGTGTGGTCATACTTCTTAGAGATAGTATCCTTGGTACTGAACCAGAGATCCTGCTTGGTTTCCAGAGCAAATGCAAAACAGCTTCTTGCAAAGCTTTCTATAGAATCACACTTATTATGCATACCCTGGATAATTCCAGGACCATCAAAGTCATGTATTGTCTCTCTTGACTCATTGCCATTCTCATCTGTGAATACAAGCTCTGCCTTGCCCTTGCCTGGAATCTTCATCTCCACACCCTTGTACACATCTCCATAGGCATGTCTGGCAATTGTAATAGGCTTCTTCCATGTCTTAATGTATGGCTCAATGCCATTCACAATAATTGGAGCACGAAAAACTGTACCGTCAAGAATTGCTCTGATTGTTCCGTTAGGACTCTTATACATCTCCTTTAAGTTGTACTCTGTCATTCTCGCTGCATTAGGTGTGATTGTGGCACATTTTACAGCAACACCATACTTCTTAGTGGCCTCAGCAGAATCAACTGTGACCTGGTCATTAGTTTCATTTCTGTGTTCAAGCCCAAGATCATAATATTCAGTATTAAGATCAATATATGGGGTGAGAAGTTCATCCTTAATAAGGCCCCACAGTACTCTTGTCATCTCGTCTCCGTCCATCTCAACCAATGGAGTTGTCATTTTAATTCTACTCATAATACCACTTTTTCCCTTTCCAACTTAGATTAATATTAAAAATTAATGACATAATATCACATATTATTTATCTGGTCAAAGGATATCTTCTTGTAAACTGGGTTTTTGTCTGATATAATTCCAGTTTAGAGTTATAATAAATTTTAACGGAGCAATTCGTAATCAGTAGAGTGTGGGAAATCTCCTGACACTCACATTATTAACATAAGCATATATGGAGGAAATAAGAATGTGTGGATTTGCAGGTTTTACAGGCTATCTTGAAAATGGTAAAGAAGTGCTTACCAGAATGATGGACAGAATCGCCCACAGAGGGCCTGACAGTGCAGGGCAGTATATTGATGACAAGGCTTATCTTGGATTCAGAAGACTGAGTATTATTGACCTTGATAATGGAAGCCAGCCCATGTTCAATGAGAATAAGAAAATAGTTATTACATTTAATGGTGAAATATATAATCACATGGAATTAAGACAGGAGCTTATTGCCAAGGGTCATGTCTTTGCCAACAACTCTGATACTGAGGTTTTAATCCACGCATATGAAGAATATGGTGAAGATATGTTAAACCGTCTCCGTGGTATGTTTGCATTTGTTATATGGGACAGCCAGAAGGAAACAATATTTGCAGCAAGAGATTATTTCGGAATCAAACCTCTGTACTATGCAGTATGTGACGGACAGCTTATATATGCCTCAGAGATTAAAAGTATACTTGAGCACCCTGCCTACAAGAAACAGGTTAATACTGTAGCTCTGGAGAACTACCTTACATTCCAGTACTCTGTTCTTGATGAGACATTTTTTAAGGGAATATATAAGCTCATGCCATCCCACTACCTTACTTTCCACAATGGCGACCTTAATATCAAGCGTTACTGGGAGCCTGTATTTGAACCAGATGAAGGCAAAACCCTTGATGAGTGGGTTGACGACATTGACAATGTCATGAAGGATTCTATTGAGCATCACAAAATCAGTGATGTGGAGGTTGGTTCCTTCCTTTCAAGTGGTGTTGATTCAAGCTATGTAGCAGCTACGTTTAATGGGGATAAGACATTTACAGTAGGATTTGATTACGAGAAATATAACGAAATCAGCTATGCCAAGGCATTGTCTGACAAAATCCAGATTGACAACTACAGCAAACTGGTTTCCAGCGAGGAATACTGGGATGCGATTCCTAAAATTCAGTATCATATGGACGAGCCTTTAGCTGACCCTGCTGCTATCGCTCTGTACTTTGTAAGCCAGACAGCTGCAAAGCATGTTAAGGTTTCTCTGTCAGGTGAAGGTGCTGACGAATTCTTTGGCGGATATAATATCTACCATGAGCCTCTTGACCTTGAAAAATTCCAGAAGCTTCCACAGGGATTAAGAACAGGTCTTGCAAATGCTGCATCTGCCATGCCATTTAAGTTCAAGGGAAAGAACTATCTTGTAAGGGCAAGCAAGAGTGTGGAGGAGCGTTTCATCGGAAATGCATTCATGTTCAACGAAAAGGAACGGGAGAAGCTTCTTAAGAATCCAACAGGAAAATACCCTCACACAGAACTTACAAAGCCTTTCTATGACAAGGTTAAGAATCTGGATGATGTTACTAAGATGCAGTACATTGATATTAATTTCTGGCTTATCGGAGATATTCTTCTTAAGGCTGACAAGATGAGCATGGCGCACTCTCTGGAGGTACGTGTTCCATTCCTTGACAAGGAGGTATTCGAAGTAGCAAGGCATATTCCTACAAAATACAAGGTTAACCAGCACAACACCAAGTATGCAATGAGACTGGCTGCCAACAGATATCTGCCGGATATGGTTGCTGAGAAGAAAAAGCTGGGATTCCCTGTTCCTATAAGAATCTGGATTAAGGATGAGAAGTACTACAACAGAATTAAGGCGGCATTTACAAGTGATGCGGCTAAGGAATTCTTTAACACTGATATTCTTGTGCAGTATCTTGATGAGCACAAGGAAGGTAAAGCTGATAATTCAAGGAAGATATGGACTGTATATATGTTCCTTGTGTGGTATAATGACTTCTTTGGTGATGGCTATAATGGAAGTGCAGCCTGAGATTTCACTGCAGGATGGAACTGTGTGAAAGGCTGGCTGTATGGGATTGGCTGTAGGTAAGCACTGAACTGCTGTCGTAGGTGCCTTATACATGAAGTTGGAACGACGAAGAAAATCTAACCGTTGCGGCATATATGAATTACACTCGCTTATTTCACCAATGGTTCAAAACTCAGCCCTACGG
>CALZFR010000171.1 GCA_945648485.1 uncultured Eubacterium sp.
CCATCCTCTGTGGTGATACCGTTAACATATCCATAATTCAATGAATAAACTATGAAAGGGTAATCAGGGTGGGAAGTACCAACTGGTCTTACCACCTCAACAGAATACACATCATCCGAATCAGGGTCTATGCCCGACGACGGGTTTGGAGTTTTTGTATTATCCATAATGACTGTTGCCTTTCCTTCGTAATCTATACTAACCTAATATCTTTTCTATTCTCTGTCTCATCTGGTCCTCACCCATAATGTGAACAATAGACCATAAATCAGGTGTATTGGCATGGCCTGTAACTGCAATTCTTACAACCTCTGCCACATCAGACACGTTGCCTTTGAATTTTTCCGGTTCAGCCTTGTAGGCTTTCATATCGGAAGCGTATCCATTACTGTCAGCAATTGCCTTTAATTTATCAAACCATACAGAATTGTCATCCTCATGAGAATAAGAATCAAGGTAAGCTTTAAGAAGCTTCTTAACTTCCTCATTATCAAGCCTGAATTCATCCTTCTCATCATCCTCTTCTATATCAAAGAAATATGAAACCAGTTTGAAAATCTGCTTTGCATATATCAGGTCTTTTCTTCTTCTCTTCATGCCTACACCCATGTAAAGTCTTAAGATTGCAAGCATCTTCTCCTTATCAGCAAACCAGACTGGTGCCTTTTTACTCTCATACTCGTAAGCCCATCTATATAAGAAATCATAGACCTCGTCCTCTGAAAGCTTTGACAACTCATTCTTACAGATATTATGAAGCTTGTCCTTATCAAATAAAGCTCCTGACTGGTTCATCTTATCAATTGAGAATGGGAATTCATTAATATCCTTGTCAGGGAACTTTTCATGCCACTCCTCAAAATTAGAATTAAGAAGAGTAAGAAGATAAACCTTCATGCAGTATGGATGATATCCATCCTGTCTGTAATAATCCAATGACAACTCAGGGTCTTTCCTCTTAGACAGCTTTCTCTTACCACCTGTTTCCTCGTCGAATTTCATAAGGTGGGCAGTATGGGCATATTTAGGCATCTTAAAGCCTAAAACATGGAAAAGCTCATAGTGGATAGGTGCCGAAGCAAGCCACTCCCCTCCTCTTACTACAACTGTAGTTCTCATAAGATGATCATCAATTGCATGGGCAAAATGATATGTTGGAATTCCATCTCTCTTTAACAGGACAATATCATGAATATTCTCAGGAAGTTTAATCTCTCCCTTAATTTCATCAACAAATGTAATCTCCTTCTCAGGATCACCCTGTGAACGCAGTCTGAGCACGTATGACTTACCAGCAGCAAGGTTAGCTTCAATCTCCTCCATTGACAGGTCACGGCACACGGCATACTCACCATAATAACCAGTAAGAACCTTCTCCTCCTCCTGCTTTGCTCTTACAGCATCCAGCTCTTCCTCTGTACAGAAGCATGGATAAGCCAGCCCCCTCTGGACAAGACTCTTTGCGTAGGCATGATAGATATCTACCCTCTGTCTCTGGAAATATGGGCCATAGGCATTCTTCTCCGGATTCTCTTCAAAACCGGCTCCCTCATCAAACTCTATATCAAAATACTTCAGAGTATCAATAATAAGCTCAACAGCACCATCTACTTTTCTCTTCTCATCAGTATCCTCAATTCTTAAATAGAACACACCACCATTCCTGTGGGCAATTCTCTCATCAGCAAGGGCACTGTATAGATTTCCCAGATGTATGAATCCTGTTGGGCTTGGAGCCATTCTTGTTACCTCTGCCTTGTTAGGAAGCTTTCTGTAAGGAAACTTTTCCTCATAGAATTCAGGTGTGTTAACCACATCTGGAAAAAGTAAATCTGCTAACTTGTTGTAGTCCATTGTTTTATCCTCTTCTTTCATCCATATTTGCTATCAGCATACGCTGTTATCTCTATTCTTCTCTGCCTGTCTGGCATTGTCCTCTCTTATCTCTGACACAAGCTTGCGCCTGAACGCCCTGCAGCCATTCTCGTTCCAGTACTTCTTCTGTTCCAGCTTGATTACTTCAAATGTAGTATCAGATATGTCTGATTTATAACTTATCTGAGGTGCGCTGCCCTTGTAGAATACTGTAATTGAATCATTAATTCTTTCCCTGTCCAGACCATAGTCATCAGCCATCATACGCTCAACCTCAGGGTCATCTATGCTTCTGACATGACAGTAATATCCCACAAGTCTGGCAAAAAAGTCAATATCAAATTCATCCATCCATCCGTCCCTTCCCCCGGAGAATACAACAACAGGGAATTTGCGGTTATCTGAATCAATAAGATTCTTTAGCCCGGAATAGCTGTTTACGTCAATACCAGTCACATTCTCTTTAAGCTTATCAACATCATATATTCCGATATTATCCGCTATCTCACCATAGAAATTAGGACGTGAGAACAGAACATTCTCATTATCCCTGTACCGTTCCTTAGGTTCAGCATACTGGTTTACCACAAAAAATGCAATCCCACCATCCACATTCTTAAGCACAGCCCTGGAAATCCATATTCTGCTGGCAATCTTGGAATCAATATGGGTTGATACCTCCTCAAAATACATGGCATCTTCATCATATTTTACCATAACAGAATAACCTGGTTCTGAACCACTGTAATTATTCACAATATCAGGAAGGTCTGAAAGACATTTGTTATATCTTGATTTAATCCATGCATATATGTATCCGGAAGCCTTTTTAAATGCCTCCAGTGCACCAATATTACCTGTTTCAAGCATAGTCTCAGACTGAAATACAATGAATCTCCCAAGAGCCTTGAAAGGTTCAAACTTCTTATGCTTGTTTCCGGCAACATCATCCTGCCCGGATTTACTGTCAATAATGGCAAAAGCTTTAAAAAGCCTCTCATCTCTCGGACCAATCTCATTGACTATCCTTACAATATAGTCAATTGAAAGTTCAGGTATCTGGGCAAGATCCTGGGTATTATTCCACAGCTTTGATATGGCATTGCCCCTTGAGAACTTAAAGAATCTCTTCGCCAGTTCTGTATCTTCATCAAATACACGTTCTATCTCAGGACTCATGGGGTCACTGTTCAGCTTAAGGCGAAAATGACATCTTATCATGTCGCCCCATTTGTGATTCTTGTAATGCTGATGTCCCAGGTCTTCAAGGAGCTTGACTAAGGAGTCATCACACAGCTCAAATGTGGCAAGGATACTGTTCATCTTTCTTGCAAGAGGCTCATTTCCCTCACCGAAAGCTGAACCCTTGTAGCGCAGGTCATGCTCTATTTCATGCCAGCCCTCAAAAGAATTGGTTCTTACCTGGACTTCAAATGTATCATCAATATAATCTGAAAGCACCGGATTAACAATAGTCTTGGCAAGATAGCCTGGCAGTCTGAATATACCATTAACCTTCATAGCCTTGAACTCATATTCTGTAGTTTCTGTGGTTTCCCATATGCCTGGCTCGGCAAATAATGTATCCAGCAGAGTCCTGCATATAGATACATCATCAACAAAATACAGCATAATCCTGATACCTATAAGATCCTGCATCTTCTTATCTTCATTCTCAGTACCCGATATCCTGTACTCTTTGAAATTAAGCTTGTTGACAATAGAATCCACAGTCTTGACCCTGTACGCAATCCTATAGTAGAATCCGGCTTTTTTCAGCTTGTCTTCAATTATATTAAGCAAATCTGTCTGTACAACTTCTGGTACACGTATCTGCTCCACATTCTCTTTACAAAATAAATTATTAATCATTATTACCTCATTTTCACCATCACATAGCTGTATAACATTATACTATTCTATTGGTAAAAAGGCAAATATAGACTAATTCTTAAATCC
>CALZFR010000172.1 GCA_945648485.1 uncultured Eubacterium sp.
GCAATCTTACAGTATGCAGATTTGGCAGAACAGAAGCTAATCCAGGTTCAGATAAATGCCAGTCATGTTCTGCAACTAATGGTACCAAGGCCGATCAGGGTGGTACTTTTAGAGTAGAAGATTTCAAAGGATGTGTGGATAACAAGCCAGTTAAGGGTTAATATTTTCAATCAATGCATAATAAAAGTCTTAAGGCAGGAGGCTGTCTTAAGACTTTTTTCTTTTGTTGGAACGGTTTTTTGTAATATTGAAAACAATCAGTATAGTGATTAGCTGTAATATAACCATGAGAAATATCAGAATGATTACAGCCAGGATGGATTCCGCATTATCTCTGCCTGGACTGTTATTGGAATTCAACGAATTAGCCAAAGCTATTGATTCATTCTCTGCGGATTCTTTCTCTTTTAATTCAGCTTCTTCCCTGGCCTTTTTTTCCTTTTCTAACTCCAGTTCTTTTTCCTTTGCAAGAAGCTCTGCGGTTTCCTTGTATGTTATTATATTTTCAGTCATATCACTGCCTGTATCTGCGCCAACTGTGCTGCGGTATAGTCCAAATCTGGCACAGCTGAATTCATTGGTATCAGATACATAAAACCAGCACCATTGTTGTGATACATGTTTAAGATATGCATCCTTTGCTGTCTGAAGTGCACTTCTGTCATTTAGTTTTGAAAGGGGTTGCCTTAAATCCAGAGTGATTTCATTTTCCGGATACAGATGCAGGTATGTCTTTTTCACATCCCATACACCATATTCAGAAGCAGAATCAGGAAAGAAAGTGGCTGACATGGAATTGTCTACAGCTTCTGTCACTGCCTTTGCAAGAATCATATGACCTCCATGACCATATTCTCCGCCTAAATCCTGGGTTACTGCTATATTAGGTTTAAATCGTCTTATCTGGCTGGTTACATAGTCTAATATATCATCATATACGTAAACAGATTCAGCCTGCTGTAGTGTTTCAGAATAGAGGTCATCAAAATCGCCATTTACAGGGTAGTTTCTGATGCCACATTCCCACAGACCATCAAGTTTTTCGTGTTCTCTGATGCGAAGACCATTCCAGTAATTCGTAAGATAACACACCTGTACAGGAAGAGATTCTTCTCCTCCGTAAGTTGCAAGGACACCGCCTAAAAACAGAATCTCATCGTCTGCATGGGTGGAAAACACAAGAAAATCTGCAGCATCACAAGGCTTTTCCCATATCTGTACATAATCAGGCACATCTCCGTCGGAGAATGCATATATGTCACTTATGCGGCATGTGTCATGTATATTGATGGAAATGTTTTCTGTACTCCCAGGAAGCTTAATATATTCATGAAGAAAACCATTAGTTCCACAGATTAGCTTCTGGCTGCCAGTGTCAAGTGTCCATTGGCTGACAGGAGAATCCCATATTATGTATAATGAATCTATAGGAGTATCTGATGATATAATAATGCTGTCTCCCATACTGTATTCTACAGTGGTAGAGTAGGAGCCATCTGTCAGGCTGCTGCCATTTCCAGGGGTATTAATCATAATATCAAGCTGTTCTGCAGATACAGGGCTTTCATTGAATAGTATAACTAATGCAAATACAGATAATAATGTCATTACAGTTTTAATTAAACTGGATGTTAGTCTGGATGATATATCTCGTGTCATTAATTTCTCCTGTTGTGTTTCTTTTTGTTTTGTGCGTATTTCCTGCTTAATCTTTTATTTTTACTTCTGATATACTTAACAGCACATATTATAGTAAGAATAATAGCTAAAAACAGAAGCAGTATAATAATTATTACAGGCATTGAGTCTGTTTTTTTTGAAAGGGCAGAAGTCTTATTTGAAGTAGTGTATTGTGCAAGGGATTCTGCCTCTTTTGATGCCGTAATTGAAGCCGCAATTGATGCCTGCTTTTCTTCCTCCAGTTTCTGCTGCGCTTCATAGGTAATAATATTCTCCAGCATATCATTTCCTGTATCGGTACCTACAGTGGTGCGGTAAAGACCAAATTCTGCACAGCTGTGTTCATAGTTATCTGATACAACAAAATCCCATACCTGCTGGGACACATGCTTAAGGTAGGCATCAGAAGCAGCCTCCAGGGCTGTTCTTTTACCAAGAGTTTCAATAGGAATATGCAGATCAAGTCTGATTTTATTGTCGGGATACAGATGCAGATAGGTTTTCTGTACGTCAAATGTACCATATTTATCTGCTGATTCAGGAAAATAGGCAGGGTCGCTGCTGTTATCTACAGATTCGCACACTGCATTGGCAAGTATCATGTGGGCTCCATGACCATATTCACCATTAAGATCCTGGGTTACACAGATTAATGGTTTGAAACGGCGGATATTATCTGTTACGAATTCCTTCACCTCATCGTAGGAATATATCTCCTTTGCCCGTTCAAGACTTAAGGATTTGATATCAGCAAAACCGCCACATACTGGGTAATTGCGTATACCAATTTCCCACAGACCATCTATTTTCTCATGTTCCCTTACAGGCTCCTTATTCCAGAAATCACACATATAGGCAACCTGGACAGAGCATCCTTTACCGCCATAGGTGGCAAGAACACCACCAAGAAAAAGAATATCATCATCTGCATGGGCTGCAAATACGAGGAAATCCGCGGTTTTACAAGGCTTTTTCCATACTTGTACATCTTCTGGTAAAGTACCCCTGGTATAGGCTGAAATATCGCTTATGGAAATGCTCTCTGAAAGAGTGATTGTAAGGCTTGTGGTATCTTCTTCCAGATCGACATATTCATGGACAAATCCATTTTCACCACAGTATTTTGTCTTGCCGTTGTAAGATAAAGTCCATGGATTAACTTCTCCATGCCATTTTATGTATATTCCTCTCAACGCTTCGTCACTTTCCACGGTGATTTCATCGCCTGAATTAAACTTAACAACTGTACTGTAGGAATCATCAAGAAGTCCTTTACAGTTTTTACCATTGGATTTAACAGTGATAGAAGCCTGTTTTGAAAGAACAGAATTATCTGCTGATGATGGTGCATCAGATGCCTCATCAGCCAATACAGGGACTGAAAGAATTATGCAAAATAGTATTAACAATGACAATGTATATATCTTTTTCATAATTATAAAAACCTCCATTTGTATAACCACTTTAATACTATATTGTATTGGCTGTTCCTTGTCAATTACATGACATTGTGGTATTCTATGGTAAAAACAACTATATATGGAGTATAATGGACAGAGTGATTAAAGTTGGTGTGCCGGCAAGTGCCGTTATGGCAAGGAGGGCTGGCATGGCATTAAAATATATTAAAAAGAAAGATATAAACCTTAAATTCACATCCTGTAAGGTAAAGATAAGTGACAGACTTCCCTACAGGGCACTATTAAATGATCTGGAACAGGGACTGATTGACTTGGCAGTGGTAGAATATGAAGAATTACTTAATGAAGATTATAAAAATATATTATATAATCTTACAGTGGCACTGGTTCTTCCACAGGGGGACACAAGGGATGTGCTTATTACAAGAAAAAAATTCCACAACCATTTTGCTTTCGCAGTGGTAGAGTGCAGTTCTTCTAATTCTGCTGAATATATTAAGAATATGTATGACGGAGTAAGCTGTAAAGATGTATGCGGAGCCACAGGTGTTGAAATTAAAAGGTTACAGTCCGGTCAGTGTGATGCTGTAGTGCTCCCTGCAGATTATGTAAGAATTCTTAATCTGGACAGGGTAAGAGGACTTAAGTATAATTATTTT
>CALZFR010000173.1 GCA_945648485.1 uncultured Eubacterium sp.
CTGTTGCCTCCTTGTAAAATGACTTTTCAGCATCAACCTGTTTATCCTTAAGTTCATAAGACATGTACTTAAACAGCTTGTACTCAAGAAGTTTTTCCACAAGTTCAGCTCTTGGGTCTTCTAATTCGCCTTCTTCATTAACCTCCTGAGGAAGTAGCATCCTTGACTTAATATCAAGAAGTGTTGCTGCCATAACAAGGAATTCACTAACAACATCCAAATCTTCCTTATCCATGGAATTAACGTATTCCATATATTGTTCAGTAATCATAACAATCGGAATATCATATATATTAACTTTATTCTTATCAATCAGGTGAAGAAGCAAATCCAAAGGGCCTTCAAACACCTGCAGTTTAACATTAATTCCCATAACAGCTCCGTATATTTTACATCAAAATCTGATTATGCGCCTATAAACGCAACCTATATTGTAACGAAATCTTTTTATATTTGCAAATTATTTCTTTGAATATTCTTTAAAAATATAATATAATTTTAAAAGTAAGTGGAGGGAACAATGGATAAGAACAAATTAGAAAAGAGTAAAAATATAATATTAACAGTATTTAACAAAATCAGTGATGATAATCTTACAGGATACGCTGCCCAGTCCTGCTTTTTCCTTTTACTGAGCTTTGTTCCATTCATTCTCATCCTCATGAGTCTTATTAAGTACCTTCCAATTACACCAGATGCCATCATTGAAATTGTCAGCGGTGTTTTTCCAGCAAAGCTTTCTCCAATTATCACATCAATTATTAATGATATATATTATAACAGTAATGTTGCAATAATTTCTGTTACAACAATAATCGCTCTCTGGTCTGCAGGAAAAGGATTCACTGCAATTCTTCTGGGCTTTAACAAGATATATGGTACTAAGAAAAAACAGGGATGGATTATTTCAAGGATTTTTTCCACACTTTATACCATAGTTTTACTATTAATAATTGTATGCACACTACTCATGTTTGTTTTTGGCAAGCACCTGATAATTGTGTTAGACATGTTTGTACCAAAAATAGCAGCTTTATTTAAATCTGTTTTCAATAACAAATCTCTGCTATTTCCAGGAATTCTCATGATTATCTTTCTGGCTATGTATACTTTTATTCCAAAAAGAAAAACAAAATTCATAAATGAACTTCCTGGAGCTATAACAGCATCAATTGGATGGCTTATATTTTCTTTTGTATATTCTTTATATACAAACCATTCAAGTAATTTTTCCTCTATGTATGGAACAGTATCAACTCTTATTTTCGCATTAATCTGGCTGTATTTTTGTATGATAATTCTGTTTCTTGGTGCAGAACTAAATGTTTTCCTTACAGAATACAGGAAATTAAAAGACAGTGGTTCCAGCATAGAAGAAATTGAGAATTGAAACATAATCCATGCCGTTATCAGCCATTTTCTTTACTGCATTCTGACTCATTCCAATACCATGGCCATATCCGCCACCAGTAAATGTAAATGTTTTTTCACTTCCCTGTCCACTGGAGTCCACTATAAAAAACGCGCTTGGAAGATTAAATACTTTCCTTATCTCTCCTTCACTTGAAAGATTTACATCTGCTTTCGAACCACATATTGTAATATTATTAACAGCACCTCCCGATACACGGTTATTTATCCTGATGCTTTTAACATTACCAATTTCTGAATATCCCATGCTATTCAAATTCTTATTGATTTCTATGGATTTAATATTATTATTCCACCTGTAATACTTACATCCATAATCATAGTCATTTTTATTCTCATTCTTAATAAAACTTCTGAAACTGTTCTCATCCGATAAATCTATACCCTGTTCCGTTGAAGTTATCTCACGGCTTACATAATATGGATAGCTTGCAGGGTTACTGCCCCAGAGACTTACATCTGTTCCTGCCCCGCAGGATGTTGAGTATTAATATGCAGTTACAATCTGATCTGCATAGTAAAGCATTTTTCCACATGTTGCAGTAATGGCTTCATTAGCTTCAGGTTTTTCCACTGTATTATTATATACCTGAAAATTAACAGTATCATCCATATGAGCCATATATTCAGGGTATGCATAACTTTCCAGATGAGCATAGGCGTAGCTTCTGGCACAAACTGTCTGCACTTTTAAAGCTTCAACACCAAAACTAGAAGGCATCTCACTGGGAACAACTCTCTTAAGATAACTCTCAATAGGTAATTCATTAACAATAACAACACCATTATCATTAGAATATATATTAATATTTCCTTCATAGCATGGATTTCCCTGACTTTTGTTTATTGACAGAATCTGAATCTGTCCATTATCTTTAGAATGTACATACATTTCTCCTTCTGACACATCTTCCTGTGATATTGTAATCTGTTCACCAGGCTGGTGTTCCTCGATATAATCTTTGCTCTGGGTGTAGAATATGTTATCTGATGTAATAACAACATCATCATGAATAACTGAATCTGATTTTGAATTATACAGCAATATTCTTACATTAGTGTCTGTTATATTTTTCTTAATTGTAATTCCAATTAATTTACCATCCTTTATTTCAATGTCAGCAATCATTCCAGTTACATTTTCTGATGTACCACCTATCTTAAATTCCCTGTTAACACCATACATATTAACAAACAATGTATTATCATAGAAATCCGAAATCCAGACATTTTTAAATGTAGTTTTGTCATCAATAATATCCTTAATCATAAGAATTTCATCATCCACAACTAATACCTCAATGGTTTTATCCTTGAAACCAGTAAGATTAAGACCTTTGTAATGAAATGAACCTTTATTAGTACACACTGTGTATGGTTCATTAAATACACTATCTGTGGAATCTGCTTCACCGCTGGTTGCAACAATACCCACATTAATACTAATGAGCTTATTTCCCTGTGGGAACTTATCTATATTGTTGTTGATAATATTAATAAAAGATTCATTAGAGATGGCTCTGTCTTTTTTTTCATCAATGGTTGCATTTATTCCCAAATATTTATATACATAATTAAGGTCACTTTCCATCAGTGCCCTGTCCACTTTATTTTCTGATAGTATATCTTTAGGAAACATTCCAATTTCACATAGATAATTATAATAATCTGTAAACCAGTAGGATGTAGTAATACCGTAATAATCTATTTTTTCAGCACCATCTTTTTCATTATATCCGGTAATATATGCAAGGACCTTACATGCAGAGGCAAAGGAACAATTTTTACCTGCAATACCACTCCTGCTGTTAATATTAACAAGAAAAGTAACTAAAACAGCAAGAATTCCCATTAATAGCAGTAAAATTATATTCTTTACTGGTTTATTAATATTAAAACTACTATAAAAAAATCTATTTCTCATAGTAAATTTTATGAAAAAAAAGGACAAATTAGAACAAAAAGAATGGGCAGCTTAAAGCCACCCATTCTTTAAATAATTCCCAGCATGCCGTTCCCGTCTTCTTCGACTCCTAGCCATGCTAGGTGGGTAACCGCAATTGAACCGCTGCCTTCCACTGACTAAGGAGGCCTGACATTGGAACAAAGATATAGGAATCCCTTCGAAAAAATGTAGGATCAAAATATGACAGGCTGTCGAACACTCCAGGAATTCAACTACTTACTTGTTACTGATATTATAATTCATCACTCATGTATACACAATAGTAAAATCAGTTAATATTAACATTTTCTTTAAAAATCAAATGATTCATCTTGTCATAATATGAATTACATTTTTCCA
>CALZFR010000174.1 GCA_945648485.1 uncultured Eubacterium sp.
AGCTTTAAAACAGCCCTCTTTGACCAGCTTTCGCTCATAACGTCAAAAGGGATGGGAGAGGCAGTTAAAATTAAAGAGATATGATAGTAAGAAGAAGTTGCTAATAATATTCTCCGTATGTGACAGGAAATATTACTGGCAACTCCTTTTTAGATGTATTAATTTGCGGTTTACTTTGTATGATTTCCCTGAAATCTTCCAGATGCCCCACATGGCAGAACCAGTCCGTTAGAAGTAACAGGAAGACCTACCTCCTGTGAATCTACCATACCATTGAAACTCTTTAATTCTGTATTCAGCATATAGCTTAACACTGCTGGCTGAAGACCAGTTGTGTATGAATTAATAAGGAAGAAAAGAGGCTCATCAGACAGAAGAGAAGCACATTTCTTGACAAGAGGATGAATACACTCCTCGATTTTCCATATTTCTCCCTTAGGACCGCGGCCATAAGATGGAGGGTCCATAATAATTCCGTCGTAGTGGTTTCCCCTGCGGATTTCTCTTTCTACGAATTTCACACAGTCATCAACAATCCAGCGGATTGGCTTGTCAGAAAGATTAGATGAAGCGGCATTCTCCTTTGCCCATGCAACAATACCTTTAGAGGCATCTACATGGGTAACATTAGCACCGGCAGCAGCACAGGCAAGAGTTGCTCCCCCAGTGTATGCAAAGAGGTTCAGAACTTTAACTGGCTTTTCTGGATTTGCCTTTACGCGGTCAGATATTAATCTGCCAAACCAGTCCCAGTTAGCTGCCTGCTCAGGAAATACGCCTGTATGCTTGAAGCTGAAAGGCTTTAAATTGAATGTGAGCTGCTGCTCAAAGGATGGGCTGTTATAGTGAATCTGCCACTGCTGTGGAAGGTCAAAGAATTCCCATTCTCCTCCGCCCTTAGAACTTCTGTGGTAGTGGGCGTTCATCCTTTTCCAGCCAGGTTCTTTTTTAGGTGTGTCCCATATAACCTGTGGGTCTGGACGGACAAGGGTATAATCACCCCATTTTTCCAGCTTTTCTCCATTAGATGTATCTATAACCTGATATTCTTTCCAATTGCCCGCTATGAACATAATAATCTCCATTCCGCAGACGCTTTTGCGTCGACTAATCTCCGTTTCTTACACGATTTTCCTTATTATACCTCATGGCTGGGATTGTGCCAATACTGTATTTGTGATAATATGACAACAAGAATACGCATATTGTAAACCATAATGGACAGATTACGGGCGAAAAAGCATTGTTTATAAATGATTAATCGTTAATGCTGATTTGTGACCTGTCCGGGAAATGAGGATGATTTGAAGAATAGATTGAAGAATTACAAAAAGGAATATTTAATTAATGATATAATCTCAGGAATTGTTGTGGCTTTAATATCCATTCCTATATCAATGGGTTATGCCCAGGTTGCAGGACTTCCGGTAGTATATGGATTGTACGGTTCACTTTTTCCTGTGCTTATTTTTGGTCTTTTGTCTACTTCTCCACAGTTTGTGTTTGGAGTGGATGCTGCACCGGCAGCCTTGGCAGGAGGAACTCTTGCAGCTCTCGGAGTGGCTTCGGGAAGCGATGAGGCTTTGCGCGTAGTGCCTGTTATTACATTTATGGTGGCAGTGTGGCTTCTTATATTAAGCCTTATTAAAGCCGGAAAGCTGGTTAATTATATATCAAAGCCTGTTCTTGGCGGATTTATATCTGGAATTGCAGGTACTATTATACTGATGCAGGTGTCAAAGCTCTTTGGCGGTGCCTCTGGAACAGGTGAGATTGTGGAACTGGTGGCTCATATTGTCACCCAGCTGCCACAGTTTAATCTGCTGTCATTTGTAATGGGTGTTGGTACAATAGTAATTATTCTTGTGTTCAAGAAAGTTGCCCCTAAGTTCCCTATGTCTGTTGTAATGCTCGTGGCTGGAGCTTTGTCTACTGCTGTTTTTCACGTGGACAGATGGGGAGTAAAGCTTCTTCCTCAGGTGGAACCGGGACTTCCTGGATTTAAAATGTTTGATTTGTCTGTAGTTGCACAAAATCCGGAAGATATTCTTATGAGCAGCCTTACAATAGCTATAGTTATTGTGGCATCTACTCTTCTTACAGCCAATAATTATGCAATTAAGAATGATTATAAGATAAATAATAACAGGGAGATTCTTGCTTACAGTGCTGCAAACCTGTGTGCTGCATTTAACGGCTGCTGTCCTCTTAACGGAAGTGCTTCAAGGACTGCAATTGCCGAACAGTTTGGCGTTAAGAGCCAGGTTATGTCAGTTGTGGCAGCAGTATCAATGGTTCTTATCCTTCTGTTTGGAACAAGCTTTATTGCTTATCTTCCTGTTCCCGTTCTTACAGGTATTGTACTTGCTGCATTAATTGGGGTGCTGGAAATAGGCATGGCAAAGAAGTTGTGGAAAACGGATAAGGCAGAATTCTCTATATTTATGGCGGCGTTTGCAGGAGTTCTTATATTTGGAACAATATACGGCGTGCTCATAGGCGTTATTCTTTCGTTTGTATCTGTGGTAATTAAGGCGGCAGCTCCACCAAGGGGAAGGATGGGTGTGATTCCGGGAGAAATCGGATTCTATGACCTTAAAAGAAACAGAAGGGCGCATCCAATTAAGAATACAGTCATCTACAGTTTCAGCAGTTCTCTTTTCTTTGCCAACATCGGAATATTCCAGGAGGATATTGAGAAGGCAGCAGATGAGGAAGGGGTGAATACAATCATAGTGGATGCCGGTGCTGTGGGCAATGTAGATATTACCGCTGCAGACAGGCTTGTGATTCTTGCGGATAAGCTTAAGAAGAAAAATGTGAGGTTCTACATAACAGAACACGGAGGAGAGGTTAATGACCAGTTAAGGAAGCTGGGAGCAGGCAGTCTTGTGGAAAATGGTGTTGTGAGACGAACAATTTCCCTTGCTCTCCGTGATGCAGGCATAGTAAGACCATATCCTCTGGAGGACAGAGAGGGTACAACTCCATTTGACACGGTACTTGAGAGAAATGACCATCTGGCTGAGTTTGAGTGGGCATTTGGCGATGAGGCAGAAGAGAAGATGGAACAGATGGCAGTGGAAGTGGCAGGAAAGATTGCTGAGAAGATTAATGATGGAACATTTGATAAGGTTCCAGAGGCCATAAAGGATGCTGAAGGATTGTCTTTCTGGGGCAGAATTGGTCTGTTTGATGAGAATGAGCTGTTAGACAGAATTGAGATGCATCTGTCTGAAATTGTGAAGCGTGGCAAGGTTACCCAGGAGAAGCTTGAAGAGGTTATTGAGAAGCGCCGCGAAATCGTAGAGCACAAGCTGGAACAGATTAATCCTGATGCGTTAAAGACACTGTATTCCCACAGAAGAAAGCTGTACGAGCATTTTAAGGAAGAAAACTCTAAAGCGTATGAGCATGTGGTGGAATTGAGAAAGAAGCATTTTAAGAATCTTGAACAGACAGACCCGGAGCTTGCAAGGAAGCTTATGAAGATGTATGGATATGATGATGAGGAATAAGGGATGAACATATTAAATGCAGAGAAGGTTAGTAAAAGCTATGGCGAGAAGGTGCTGTTTTCTCAGGTGACGCTGGGCGTTAATAAGGGTGATAAAATAGGCGTAATCGGTGTTAACGGAACCGGGAAGTCAACATTTTTAAAGATTGTGGCAGGAATCAGTTCACCTGATGAAGGGCAGGTTGTTATGGGAAGAGATGTGACTGTCACGTATCT